>JAQBVK010000022.1 GCA_027623585.1 Planctomycetota bacterium | reverse complement strand
GGCGGGGCTGTTGGTTGCAGCGAAGGCGGCGGATTTGCGGGAGCTGCCGGGATGGCCGGTCCCCAGGGTGCAGGGGCACGGCGGGGAGCTGCGCGTGGGGACCGTGGGCGAGCGCCGCGTGGCGATGGTCACCGGGCGGGTCCACTCCTATGAAGGCTTCCGTGCCGCCGAGATCGTGCGCGGGCTGCGCGCCTGCGCCGCATGGGGCGACGGGGGCGGGGCGGCGCTGCTGCTGAACGCGGCGGGTTCGCTGGATTTGGCGCGGCCGCCAGGCGCGCTGATGCCCTTTGCCGATCACCTCAACCTCGGCTTGCCCAATCCGCTCGCCGCCTCCGAAACCCCGGACCGTCAGCCGCTCTTCCAGAATTTGGTCGCTCTCTACGACCCGGAATGGCGCGCGCGGCTGCTCGCACGCGTGCCGGAGCTGCGCGAGGGGGTGTACGCCGGACTCCCCGGGCCCTCCTACGAAACGCCCGCCGAGATCCGCGCGCTGCGCACGCTCGGCGCCGACGCGGTCGGCATGAGCACGACCCCGGAAGCCATCGCCGCGCGCGCCGCCGGCCTGCGCGTGATGGCGATCAGCCTGATCACCAATCTCGCGGCCGGGATGGCGGAGATCGGCCCCAGCCACGCCGAAGTGCTCCAAACCGCCTCCACGCACTCCGCGCGCGCCGCCGAGGTGCTGCGCGCGGCGATTTTGGAGAGCCCTTCCGGACTGTCCTAAACTGTTCCCCCGCATATCGCGGAATTCCCCGAACCCCGAACCCGAAACATCATGGCCGTCCTCGTTGGCAAACCCGCCCCGGACTTCACCGCGAACGCGGTGATGCCCGACGGGAGCATGAAGGCAGACTTCAAGCTCTCCGATCACAAGGGCAAGTACGTCGTCCTGTTCTTCTACCCGCTCGACTTCACCTTCGTGTGACCCACCGAGCTGATCGCTTTCGACCACCGGTGCGGTGAGTTCGAGAAGCGCGGAGTTCAGGTGATTGGCGTGTCCGTGGACAGCCATTTCTCGCATGCGGCGTGGCGCGCGCAGAGCACTGATCAGGGCGGCATCGGCCCGGTGAAGTACCCGCTGGTCGCTGACCTGACCAAGAACATCAGCCGTGATTACGACGTCCTGATCGAGGGCGCCGGGATCGCGCTGCGCGGCTCCTTCTTGATCGACCAGAAGGGCGTGGTGATGCATCAAGTGGTGAATGCTTTGCCGCTCGGTCGCAACATCGACGAGATGCTGCGCATGGTGGACGTGCTGCAGTTCCACGAGAAGCACGGCGAAGTCTGCCCGGCGGGCTGGAACCCCGGCAAGCCGGCGATGAAAGCCAGCCCGGACGGCATGAAGTCCTACCTGAAGGAAAACGCGAAGGCGCTCTAGACGTCCCGTCTTTTCCTACTCAGCGCCCCGGCGGACTCGTTCTGTCGGGGCGCCCTCGTTTCTAGAATGAGTTGATGCGCATCTACACCCGCACCGGCGACGAGGGCGAGACCGGTTTGTTCGGCGGGGGGCGCGTTTCGAAGGCGCATGACCGCATCAACGCTTACGGCGAGACCGATGAACTGAACTCGGTGCTCGGGTGGTGCGTGGTGGCGGCGGACGGCGCGCCGGGCATCGTCTCCGGCCTGAAGGCCAATTTGGAGCGTGAACAGGCGTTGTTGTTCACGGCGGGCTCCTGGCTGGCGACACCGCCCGAGGCGGGGCAATCGCGCAAGCATCTGCCCGCGTGGCCTGCCGGAGCGGCGAAGGCTCTGGAGGACGAGATCGACGCCTGGGACGCGGCGCTCCCGGCGCTGAAAACCTTCATCCTTCCGGGCGGCAGCGAACTCGCCGCGCGACTGCACCTCGCGCGCACGGTTTGCCGTCGCGCCGAGCGCGCGGTCTGCGATCTTGCCGCCGACGAAGCGAACGGTGTCGATCCGCGCATTCTCGCCTGGCTGAACCGCCTCTCCGACTGGCTGTTTACGGCCGCCCGCGCAGCCAACGCGGCAGACGGCCGCGCCGACGTGCCCTGGCGGCCAGCTCCTTGAGTCGGCCTTGATCCACCGCGAGCTGCGCGCACTCTTCGCCAGCGCGAATGATCGGATCGGCGCGGTGGAAGTCGAACAATCCGATACCGAACACGTGCGGCTCGAGCAACAGATCGGGCGGATCCGCGGCGAGTTGGAAGCGCGTGATGCGGTGCTCCATGTGGGTCACGCTGTCACTGACCGAAGAGAGCATGCCGGGGACGTCGTTGCCGTCGGGGCTGTGGCCGCGCACGCGCTGGAACATGCGCTCCATGCGGCTCAATTCGCGCTCGGCCTCGGGCGCGTCCAAAAGACTCAACACTTCGCCTTCGAAGATGAGGCTGGTGTTGTTGAGGTTCACGGCGATGATCGGAAGGCCCATCGCCATCGCGCGGGCGGCGCCCACCGGCACCGGCATGCTCACGCCGCCGTCCACCAGCCAGCGGTCTTCGAGCTTCACCGGAGTGAACACGCCGGGGATCGCCATCGAGGCGCGCATCGCTTCGACCAGATCACCACTGTGCAACCGCACTTCCTCACCGGTGTGCAGATCGGTCGCCACCGCCGTGAACGGAATGTCCAATTCGGACATCTCGAGTTCGCCGAGAATCTCGTACAAACGCTTCATCATGCGATTGCCGCCGAGCAGTCCGGCCTTCTTCATCACCGGATCGAGCAGCCGCAACATGCCCTTGGCGTCCATGCCACGGATGTACTCCTCGTACTCGTCGAGTTTCCCGGCGCAGTAGATCCCGCCGATGATCGCGCCGATGCTGGTGCCCGCCACCGCGCGGATCTTGACGCCTTCGCGCTCCAACACGCGCAGGATTCCCACGTGCGAGAGCCCGCGCGCCGCGCCGCCACCCAAGGCGACCACGACTTCAAGCGGCTCTGGATCTTGCTGAGTCACCGGCGAAGGATACCCCACCCTCCTGCGAGAGCCGCGTATCCTTGACTCTCGTGGCGCACTCGCCTGACCTCTGGGAAGAAATCGTTCGCATGCGGCGCGCCGGCGAACCGGCGGCGTTGTGCACGGTGCTGCTCACGCGCGGCAGCACGCCCGGCAAGGACACCATGAAGATGCTGGTGCGCGGCGACGGCAGCAGCATCGGTTCGGTCGGCGGCGGCTGCGTGGAAGCCGAAGTTCAGGAGATGGCGCGCACCGTGATCGCGACGGATCGCGCCGCCACCCGCGCCTTCACGCTCAATCAAAGCGACGATCCTGAGAACGGACTGATCTGCGGCGGTCAGGTCACGATCCTGGTCGAACCGGTAGTGCCGCCGGTGCTGGTGCTGCTCGGCGGCGGTCACGTGGCCGGCGCTGCCGCGCGCGTCGCCAAGGAGGCTGGACTTCGCGTCGAGATCTGCGACCCACGCGAGGAATACGCATGCGCCGCGCAGCACCCACTCGCCGACGCCTGCTTCGCCGGCGAATGGGAGCAGGCCGTGTCCCGTCTCGCCCCGGCACAACACCATTACCTTGTGAGCGTGCCCCGCTCGCACGGCGACGATCTGCGCATCCTGCGCGCGATCTGGCGCTCCGGTTGCCGTCCCAAGTACCTCGGCCTGATCGGCTCGCGCGCGAAGAAGGCGCAGATCGACCGTGTGCTGTCCGCCGAGGGGGTTCCTGCCGAGTGGCTCGCCGCCGTGAAGACCCCGATCGGCCTCGACATCGGCGCCAAAGCTGCCGGCGAAATTGCGATCAGTCTGCTCGCCGAATTGGTGCGGCTGCGTCGTACCGGCACGCTCGAAGCCGCTGCCCCGCGAGCGTCGCGCAAGCGCGAATCTCCGGCCGTTTAGCCCGGCAACCACTCTCTGCGGACAAGGTATCCTGTTCGGCCCAGCGGGCGGCAGACGCCGTTTCGCAGGGCCAATCCCCACTTCGCCCATGCTGCTCACCGCTTCGGCCGCCCTTCTTCTCTCGTTCGCGCTGCCCCAGTCCCAAGACCGCATTTTCCTGCGCAACGGGCAAGTGCTGGCGGTGGACAAGGTCAACACCGAGACCTACTCGGAAGTGACCTACCGCAAAGGTGGTTCGGACGGACGCAAGCCGGCGAACGAAGTGCTCTCGGTCTCGCACTCGCTCAATGGCCGCCCGCTCGCGGATTACGCGGATGCGATGGAATTGATGGAGAGCGGCGACTTCCGCCGCGCGATCGGTCGCTTCGAAGAGGCGCTGCAGAACAAAGACCTCGCGGGCGAGGCGCGCTACGCGTGGACCAAGCAGCACGGCCTCTGGAACATGCTGTTGTGCTCGGCCGCGCTCGGTGATCTGAACGCGATCATCGCGACCAACGACCGTCTGCTCGCAGCGGTGCCGAACACCTTCTTCTACCCGCAGGCGCTGGTGAAGAAGGCCGAAGCCCTGCAGGACAAGAAGGATCTGAAGGGCGCCGAAGGCGTGTTCAAGCAGTTACAAGGAGACGTGGGCTCGAAGGGCTTGCACGAAGAGTGGGCGCGCAAGGCCGAACTCGGGCTCGTGCTGCTCGATGGAAGTCTCGCGCCGGCCGACAAGCAGCGGCGCCTCGAAGGCATCGCCGAGAAGAACAAAGCCTCGGCGGAGTTCGCCGACGTGGCGAGTCGCGCGCGGGTCGAGGTCGGCAACGCGATGGTCGATGCCGGGCAGTACCAGGACGCGAAGGTGCGCTTCCAAGCGATCCTCGACGCGGGCACGACCGATTCGGCGATTCTCGCCGGCGCTTACTCGGGCCTCGGCGACTGCGCTTTCAACCTGGGCGTGCAGGCGCAATCGGATCCGAAGAAGTCGAGTCCCTTGTTCGAAGACGCGGCGCTGAACTTCCTACGCGTCGCCGCGACCTATCCCGCGGAGTACCGCCTGGCGGCGCGCGCGATGTGCTTCGCCGGCATGTCGATGAATTACATGGGCAAGCGCCCGGACGCCATGCAGATGGCGCGCAAGCTGAAGCTGAACTATCCCAATTCGGTGTGGAAGCAGAAGCTCTTCACTGAATTGCAGCTCGCCGGCTAAGGCGCAGGAACTCGGGTTCTTCTCCACATTTTGCTGTGGAGGGTGCGTTGCTGCGCGGCGCTCGCGCAGAGCGCAGCCGGGCTTGTCCACAATCGTGACCGGATGCGGGCCGGGCTGTCCATGGCGTGAGGATCACCCCCATGGACACCGAGGATCTCCGGCACTCCCTGCCGCGCTGGACCGAGCACTTGCGCCGCTATCTCCACCATCGGCTCGGCTGCCGACGTCATGCCGCGGATCTGGCGCAGGAAGCCGGCACGCGCTTACTCGCTGCGGTGGACCGTGGTGAAGTGTTTCGCGAACCGCGCGCGTGGTTGTTTCGCGTCGGCCACAACTTGGCGGTGGACGAGGTGCGGCGGCGCTCCCCGCATCCGCTCGGCCTGGAATGGCAGGCGCTGATCGTGGATCCGCGCACCGAAGAGGAGGATCCGGAGCCGGTGTACACCGTGGGCGCTTTCGAGCGCGATCGCAGTGAATTGAAGCCCTTGCTGACGATGGCGATGGGCGCGCTGTCCACGGCGGATCGGCAGTTGCTGCTCGGGCGTTACGTGGGGAACCGTTCGTGCATGGATCTGGCCCGCGCCGATGGCGTGAGCGAGGACGCGGGCAAGGTGCGCCTGCATCGCGCGCGACGGCGGCTCGCGGCGCTGATCGAGCGCGCCTTGCGCGAGCCGCCGCTGCGCGCGGGCGCTGCATGCGCCGTGATGTTGGGGGCTTGCGCGCCCTGCGAAGTCGCGACGCGCGGGGCCACGGAGTCGGCAGTCGTTACGGAGGCTGCGCCTGCCGCAAACTCCCTTCGCGCGCCGAGCGCGCCGGTGGATGAGATGCTGGAGAGCGCGCGCGTGTCGCGTGCGCGCGCGATCGGCCTTCGCGGCAGCGCGCGCTCGCAGCAACTGGAGCGCGCCGCCGAGGCCTATGCAGCGGTCAGCGCAGCATGGCCGGATGCGCACTCGGCTTGCGCGCAGGCCGCATTTCGTCGCGGCGAGATCCTGCGCAGTTTGGAACTGGATGCTGCTGCGCGCGGTGCCTTCCTCGATGCGCTCGATGCCGCGAATGCCGGCGGCGGAGAGCCATGGGGAGTGCGCGCCTTGCTCGAACTCGGTCGCGCAGCGCGGCGCGGCAACCGGCGGCTGGAAGCCATCCGCAGCTTCGAACAGGCAGAGCAGCGGATGAACGCCGAGCTGCGGCATCGCAACGACGCTCGAGAAGCATTGGTGGAGTTGCAGATGGAGCTTGCGCTGTGGGAGCCTGCGGCCGAGGTCGCCGCGCGCTGGGAGCGTGATGCCGAGAGCGTGGCGGAGGAGGGCCGTGCGGCGCGTTTGCGCGCGCGCGCCTTGCAAGCCTGCGGACGTGAAGCCGAGGCGCAGGCGGTGCTCACCCGCGCAGCGGCGGCTCTGGCGGCGATCGCGCCCGACGATTCGCCTGAAGGTGCAGCGGCGACGCGTGTGCTTCAGGAGTTGCGCGCGGTCGCTGACGGATGAATCGCCGAGCGCGCTATCGGCGTGGGCGTGGAATCGTCAGAATGGGGCGATGGCATTCGGCTTGCTGGAGGGACTGAATGAGGCCCAGGAAGCGGCCGTGCGTCACGAGTCCGGCCCGTTGCTGATCTTGGCCGGCGCGGGCACCGGCAAGACGCGCACGATCACGCGCCGGGTCGCTTGGTTGGTGAGCGAATGCGGGGTGCCGGCCTCACGCATGCTCGCGATCACTTTCACCAACAAGGCCGCCGCCGAGATGCGCAGACGGATCGCGGAATGGGTGCCGGGCACGGGCATGTGGGCCGGAACCTTCCACGCCACCTGCGCGCGCATGCTGCGCGTGGATCCGGAGCCGGTTCGGCGCACTCGCGACTTCACGATCTTCGATCAAGACGACCGGCGCAAACTGATCCGCAACCTGATCAAGGACGCAGGCTGGGATCCGCAGGTGTTTCGCCCCGCGCGCTTCGAGGGCCTGATCAGCGGATGGAAGCATCGCCGCGTGGGACCGTCGGGCGCGACCGAGGAAGCGGATCTGCGCGGACTCGAGGAACAGCGCGCGGCGAAGATCTACGGCATCTATGAGTCGGCGCTCGAGCGCAGCGACGCGCTCGACTTCGACGATCTGCTGTGGAAAGGATTGCTGCTGTTGCAGCAGGACGTCCACGCGCGCTGGACCGGCCGCTTCGAGCACGTCTTGGTGGACGAGTACCAGGACACCAACGAAATTCAGTATGAATTCGTGCGCAAGCTCGCGGACCGGACGCGCAACTTGGCGGTCTGCGGCGATCCGGACCAGAGCATCTACTCGTGGCGCGGCGCCGACATCCGAAACATTCTGCGCTTCGACGAGGATTTTCCGGACGCGGCGGTGGTGAAACTCGAGCGCAACTATCGCTCGGTCGGCAACGTGCTGAAGGCCGCGCAGGCGGTGATCCGGCGCAACCGTTCGCGCAAGGAGAAGGAACTCTGGACCGAGCGCGAACTCGGGCCGCCGCTCGGGCTCGCCGAGGCGCCGGATGAAGAACTGGAGGCCAACCTCACGGCGATGCAGTTGGCGCGCTGGATCGCGGCTGGCACCAAGCCGAGCGAGATCGCGGTGTTCTACCGCACCAACGCCTGCTCGCGCGCGCTGGAGGCGGCGTGCACTCGTTTGCGGATCCCATACCAGGTGGTCGGCGGTCTCGGCTTCTTCGAGCGCCGCGAGATCAAGGACCTGCTGGCCTACGCTCGTCTCGCCGCGAACCCGCGCGACGACGCAGCTTGCTCGCGCGTGCTCAACGTGCCGCCGCGCGGGATCGGCGACACCACGGTCGGCCGCCTGCGCGCAGTGGCCTCCGAGCACGACCAGCCGTTGACCGACGCTCTGCGCCGCGAAGAGTTCCGCTCCGTGCTGCGCGGACCTGCGCGCAAAGGGGTGAACGATTTTCTCGCGATCCTCGAGCGCTTGCGCGATCGCTCCACCACCGCCGAGAGCGCCTTGCGCGCGGTGCTCGACCTCACCGGCTACCGGCGCTTCGCCGAGGCGATGGAAGCCACCGAAGACGTGGACCGCGGCGAAAACATCGACGAACTGCTCGCCTTCGCGCACGAGTACGACCAGCGCGAGGACGGCGGGCTGCGGGGTTTCCTTGCCGAGATCGCGCTGATCTCCGACGTGGACCAGTGGGACGAATCCGCCGAGCGGATTTCTCTGATGACCGTTCACGCGGCGAAGGGGCTTGAGTTCGATCGCGTTGCGCTGGTGGGTTTGGAGGAAGGACTGTTCCCGCACGTGCGCGCGCTCGAAGAAGGGCCCGACGGCTTGGAAGAAGAGCGGCGCCTGTTCTACGTCGCGCTGACACGCGCGCGCGAGGAGTTGCATCTCTCGCACTGCCGCATGCGTTTCCGCACCGGCGCGCCGGGTCCTCAATCGCCTTCGCGTTTTCTCGACGAGCTGCCGCCGGAGGTGCTGCCGGACGCCGGTTTTACGCAACAATTGCGGCCGGTGCGTTCGCGGGCCCGCATGCTGGAGTCTTCCGCGCCCGCATCCGCAGAGGTGGAAGTCGAAGATGCTCCGGAATTCGAGCCCAACGACCGCGTTCGACACCGCGTGTTCGGCTCGGGTATGGTAATCGAAATGCTCGGCCACGGCGTCAATCGGCGCATCGTGGTCGAGTTCGACGGCTCGGGTACGCAGCGCACCTTGCTGCTCGCCTACTCGATGCTGGAACGAGAAGCATGAGCTCCCGCAGCCTCAAGGACCGGTTCCTCGCCACCTTCGTCACCTGCGGAGGCCTCGGTTACGCGCCGGTGGCGAGCGGCACCTTCGGCACGCTCGGCGGCGTCGCGATCACGGCGCTGATCGTGTACGGCGCGCCTGAGCATTATCTCGCGTGGATGCTCGGCGCCGCGGCGGTGATCAGCATCGCGGGCATGGCCGCAGGGCGCTGGGCCGAGCGCCGCTATGGACGCAAGGATCCGGGTGAGTTCGTGCAGGACGAGGTCGCGGGCTACCTGATCGCCGCCGCGTGGATCGAGGTCCCCGGCTGGACGCATCTGATCGTGGCATTCTTCGTGTTCCGCTTGTTCGACATCTGGAAGCCCTGGCCCGCAAACCGAATGGAGAAACTGCCCGTCGGTCCGGGTATCGTTTTGGACGATCTGGTTGCGGGGCTCTACGCATTCGGCGTCACTGCGGCGTGGAGACTCCTCTTCTGATCGGCGCGTGACCCGAGAAGACAGCGAAACCAGGGAGAGCGGACGCCGGCGGCCCGGACCGGGCCTAGCCGCGCGCTTCACGCTGGGGCTCGGCCTGTTCGCGACCCTGCTCGCCGCGGCTGCCGGATACGTATTGCTGCGCGGCATCGATTCGCTGCAAGAAGACCTGGTGAACGAGTCTTATCGCAGCATGACCGCGGAAACCTCGCGCATGCGCGAACTCGGCGTGGAGGTACCAGGCGGTGTGAACGTGATGGAAGGTCTCGGGCCGCATGGCAGGCGCGTGCAGGCCGGGACGATGCTCGCCGAGACTCCCGAAGGTCCGACCGACACACGCTTCTTCCGCGTGCCGTCCTCGACCGGTCCGTCCGCGGAGCCGCCGATGACCTTGTTCGCGCCCGCCGAGACCGGCACCGACGCCTCCAGCCGCATGTTCTTGCTGGTCACGTTGGTCACGGGCAGCCTGATCCTGGCGGTCGTGATCGTGGGCGCGTGGACCGCGCGCCGCATCGCGCGCCCTTTGAACGAGATGGTCGAGGACGTGCTCGCGATCAGCCGCGGACGCTTGGATCGACGCATCCGCGGCGACGATGCGGTCGGCGAAGTCGCGCACCTTGCGGTTGCGATGGACCGCATGGTGGACGATTTGATGCAAGGGCAGGAGACCGAACGCGCTTTGGTCGCGAGCCAGGCCGAGGCCGAAAACCTGCGCGTGTTGCGGCGCAACCTACGCCCTATGCGGGTGGTGCCGCCGGAGAATTGGGAAATCGAGACGCGGCTACTCGAGGCCGAATCCACCGGCAGCGGCGATTTCAGCGATGCGTTGCGCGACGACGGTGGACGGCTCACGCTGGTGGTCGGCGCGCCGGCGGCGGGTGGAATGTCCGGCGCGCTGTTGATGGCAATGACCCGCGCATACTTGCGTGGCGCCGTACTGGCCGGCGCCGAACCGGCCGCCGCCTGCGACACCGCGAACGCAGCGCTCAATCGCGACCTCACGCGCGGGCTCTATTGTTCGGCAATGGTGCTGCAAGTGGATCCGGCGAGCGGTTCCGCCGCCTTGGTTTCCACTGGCCATCAAACGCCCGCGATCCGTTGGGATGCGGCCGCGAAACAGTGGAAGAAACTGCAGCCGAATGGAATCGCGCTCGGCTTCGACGACGGGCCGGTGTTCCGCAAGGCATTGGAGACCATGAGCCTGCAGCTCTTGCCGGGAGACGCGATCGTGCTAGCTAGTCCCGCGGTGCTCGCAGCGAGTTCGCCGTCCGGCAAGGAACTCGGCGAGGGCGGGCTCGCGCAGTTGGCGAAGATCGGCGTCGAGCAAGGACTCGAAGCGGTCGAGAAGAAACTGCGCGCGTTCCTCGGCGGCGGTCCCGAGGCCGATCTCGCCTTCGCCCTCATCCGCAGGAAAGCATGACGATCCGCGAGTTCCAGGAGATGATCGAGCGCATCTATGGCGAGAAGGATCGCGCGCGGGGACAGGCGGGCACCTACATGTGGTTCGCCGAGGAAGTGGGGGAACTCACGCGCGCGCTGCGGCGGGGCGACGACCCGCAGAACTTGGAGGAAGAGTTCGCCGACGTGCTGGCGTGGCTCTCCACTTTGGCCTCGATCCGCGGCGTGGATCTGGAGGCGGCGGCGCGCCGCAAGTACGGGGAAGGCTGCCCGTACTGCCACTCGACCCCCTGCTCTTGTTAAACAAGCGTTTGAACAAGGGGCAAAAAAGAAGGAAGCGGAACAAGCCCAGCCGTCAGCCCCCTGGATGAATTGTTGACGACCAAACCTCCCTGCTTCCAAAGGTACGATGGAGGGTGCCGGGATCAGGTTCCGGCTTTTTTCGAAAGTTTTCGAGGAGTTCAGCCATGCGCGCGAAGGACCTGGAGATCCACTGCCCCGACTGCGGAACCCGCATTCGGGTCGATCGGGAGACGGGCGCGGTGATCGCCCATGGGCCCGGAGAACGCACCAAGGACCTGGGGGAGGCCACGCGACGCCACCAGGAGAAGAAGGTCGGTCGGAACGACGCCTTTGGAGCGGCGATCGACGCCGAGCGCGGGCGGAAGGAGGAACTCGAGAAGCTGTTCCGGAAGGCGACCGAGAAGGCGGAGGAGAGTGATCCGGGGGAGCGGCCGGACAAGGCGAACGACGATCGGTGGCGCTGAGCGTCGGGTATCACGCAAAACGCCCGCTCCAAGAGGAGCGGGCGTCGCGTGCGGCGCGGGGCGCCAGGTACTACGAGTAGTACTCGATAATCATGCCGACCTGGAAGTCGAACGGCAGCGCGGCCGACTTCGGCAGATCCGTGATCCGCAGGGATACGGCGTCCTTGTCGAGCGCCATCCATTCGGTGCGGACTTCGCCGCCCTGCAGTTCCAGCGTCCGGCCGATCAACTCCTTCGACGACGGGCGCACACCGACCACGTCGCCAGAACTGACCTGGAAGGAAGGGATATCGACCTTCTTGCCGTTCACGGTGATGTGACCGTGGTTCACCAATTGGCGAGCCTGCCAAATCGAGCGCGCGAAGTTCGCGCGACGCACCACGTTGTCGAGGCGTCGCTCGAGGATCTCGATGAGGTTCTCACCGGTGTTGCCCTTGCGGCGGCCGGCTTCCGCAACGTAGATGCGCATTTGGCGCTCCTTGATGTTGTAGTAGTAGCGCAGCTTCTGCTTCTCGCGCATCCGCACTCCGTAGTCCGACAAGCGGCGCATGCGCTTCGACGTGCCCCCGGGCGGGGTGTCGAGGCGACGCGAATTCAGGTGCTTCGGGTTGTCCGAAATCGGGACCCCGAGCTGGCGGGAAAGTTTGACCTTGGGACCGGTGGTGGTGGCCATCTTGGATGCAATGCGGGTCGCCAGGACGGGCCGGCGGGCCGCGAAATGGGCCGAATAGCCTAAGGGGGGGTCGAGAGACCGTCAAGACCGAAGCCAAGAACCGGTCGAACGTGGCCGGATTCCTGCTATCTTCGAGTTCGTGAGCATCTCACGGCTCCCTGTTCTGCTCTGCGGCCTGATTTTGGCCGGAGGCGGACTCGCCTGCAAGGGATCGAGCGGCGGCGGGCTGATCGGGGCGGGCGGCGCCACGGGCGAAAACCTCGCGCCGGCGAGCTTCCAAGCCTTCGATCTCGAGGGGACCTGGCGCGGATGGTCCGAGCCGTTCAACCCCTTCGACAAACGGCTCGAGTTGACGCTCGGTTTCGATGCCTACGGCGCCGCGAACAACGCGCTTGCGCTGAGCGAGTACTCCTTCGCGTCGCCGCTCGACGGCAAGCACGTGGACTATCTGAACCTGCTCGACACCTACGACTTGCTGTTCCTCGCAAGTGGGCGCTTGGGTCTCGACACCGAGCTTCGTAACTACAGTTACCGCGGAGTGTGGGTCGAGGAGTTCGTCTACAAAGATTTGCAGATGAACGCCGCGCGCGATCGGATCGAGGGCGGCGAGACGATCGAGGTCTACGAGAACGGCCGCTTGACCGTGTACTACGAAGGCTGGCTCACGCTCGAGCGAGTGAACTGAGCGCCGCGCGCAGAGCGGTCGCGTAAAGCCGAGCGAACTCGCGCTGTGCTGCGGCGCTGCGGATGAGATCGTTACGGGTTTCGATCTCGATCCCGGTGTAACGGGCCGGCGCATGGTGCAGGCGCAGCGCTGGGATGTGCCCGTCAGCGCGCCCGTGATAGGGTCGATTCAGCGCCACCACTAGACCCGGACGTTGCGCGCGGAGTTCACGGCGCATGGCGATGGCGAGCGCGCGTTCAGGTTTGCGCGCTGGGTCGTAGAGCAGGCCGACGTGCATCGGCCGACGCGCGCCGTTCAACATCGGAGTGAAGGAATGGATGCTCAGGTGCAACACCGGCCGGCCGCCGGTACCCGCAGCGCGCAGGCGGGCCGCGAACTGGCGGCGCCATGGCGCGTGCCAACGCGCGAGGAGCGCCCGGCGGTCGGAGAGCGGCAGACTGCGCGCCGAGTCGCCCAACACCTTGGGATGATGAGGAGAGCGGTTGAGATCCACGAGCAAGCGCGTGGCGCGCCCTTCCTGGAGCGGCGCGTGCAGCAGGCGTGCGAGCGTGCGCGCGACCCCGGCGGCGCCGGGATCCCAGCCGCGATGAGTGCGCAGCGCCGCGCGCATCGATCGCGCGCGAAACAGCGACGCGGCTTCGCGGGGCACCGCGTTCGAAGCATGCTCGCAGCTGAGCAGAATGCGCGCCGCCGGCTTCATGCGAGCGCGTCGACGTGCTCGGGCAAGAAGGCCTTGCCTTCATGCAGGCAGTGGGCGGTGTCCGCGTGCTGCCGCCAGCAGCGAAACGTAGTAGCCGGTGGTCTGGTACTTCTGCGAGCGGCAGAGGTTGAACACGCGCGCGCGCGGCATTGCGGCGAGCACGGGGTCGGTCAAGTAGTCGCGCGCGGCGACGACTTGTGCGCCCGGCGTGTGCAGCCGCCAGTTCTTTGGACTCTCGACGACGACGAGGTTGGGCATTAGTCTCCCGCTGCCGGTTTGGGCTCGATCACCAGCATGTTTCCGTCATAGGTGATGGCGCCGAGCAAGATCGAAGCGACCAAGCGCGCCAAAGGAACTTCGTAGCGTCGGGAGTCGAAGCCCGGGTTGCCTTCGTAGGGGTCGGCGACGTGCACGATGCGTTGCGTCGGATCGTAACCGTGGAGGACGACGAAATGCCCGAGTGGATAGCCGGCGACGTCATCGTCCACGCAGTCCTCGCGGCGCTCTCGCATCGCTTGGTAGAGGAAGGTCGCGGACAAGCCGACCAGGATGGGCGTGCCGCGGCGCAAGATCTTCGTCAGCAGCCGATTGGACGGAGGCGCGAAGCGGATCTCCCCTCCGGCGGCAAGGAAGCCGGAATAGGCCTCTGTGACGAAACGGAACTTTGCGTTCGGCTTGGCTTTCGCCTGAGCGATCAACTTCTCATGCAGCTGTTTCGCCGGCAGCGACTTGCCGGTCGCTTGGAACCAAGTCGGGTCGAAAACGCGCACATCGCAAGTATTCAGCACGGCGCGGTAGCCGCGGCTCAGAGCATGCGTTCCGAGCAAGGCTGCGACGGTTCCGCCGTCCTGGAGGCTCGGCACTTCGGCAATCACCTGATTCAGGCTGATCGAATCCTTCCAATATCGATAGACGCCGTGCAGGGCGGTCGGACCGCAGGTGTCGTCCGTAGGCTGGGCGCTGACTTCCAGCTCCAGCCGGGTGGGTTCGTCCATCGCCGAAGATGTTACCTCCCCATCAGTCGCTGCATGAATTCATGTTTGGAACGGTAGAACTCGGCGGCGGCGGGGAGCTCCAACTCGGCGTAGCGCCTCGACAGGCGATCGAAGTTGCGCAGGCGCGCGATCAGGATGCTGCCGCCGCACAGCCGCTGCTCCTGCAAGGCGTCGAGCGGCAGCGTTTCGACGGCTTGGAGATCCTGCGAGAGTTCGCGGAAGCGGAGCGGACCGAGGTAGATCACGCGCAGCTGCCCGTTGCGATCGAGCAGCATGCTGCAGGGCAACGGCATGTCTTCGCTGTCGAGCAGGGTCTCCTGGAAGATTGGCGCGAGCAGTTCCATGGTCCGCGCATCGAGCGTGCCAGCCAGCTTGTCGAATCCGTACGCGGCCAAGATTTCGCGCGCACGCGCTTGGCTGAGCTCAGGCTCGACCAGCATCGGCACGATCTGCACGCCAGTGCGCAGTAAGGCGGTCTTGCGCTTCTGCAGCATGTCGAATTCTTCCAGGCAGGCGCCGCAGGTCGAAGACCAGAAACTCAGCAGAATCGGTTTGCCGGCCAGATCGGCCACCGTTCGCTGCGGCGCGTCCCACGCCGGGAAGGGGAGCGGCGCCATCGGGAGGCTTTGAGCGAGCGGAACGCGCGTGACTGAGCCGGTTGCCGGCTGCGCAGGCTCCGGCCGGCTCACGGCGAGCGCGCTCGCGGATTGGAGAGTGACCGGCTCCGCCTTGCCGGAGCCTTGCACCAGGCGCCACCGGCGGTTGCTCGCCAGCGTTCCGAACTCTTCGACGACGCCGCCCGGCCAGCGCACGCTCACCCGCGCCGCTTCGTCGGAGCCGAGTCCGAGATGCACACGCTTGGAGGAGACCGCCATGAAGCCTTCGCCAGCGCGCACCGAGCCGCGCAGTCTCCGATCAGCGGTCTCGGCGAAGACTTGCGCGCCCACCGCGTCGCGATTGCACTGAGTGCCGGCGAGGTCGAACTGCATCCAGTTGCCCGGCCGGGGCCAGCGATTCAGCATCAGGCGCAGGCGCGGCGCGTTGCGGCTGCGCAGCACGAGGTCTTGACGGCCGTCCTCGTCCCAATCGAGCCGCGCGCAGGCGCGACCATCTTGGATGAAGTCGGCGCCGGTCAATCCGCTGATATCGGCGAATTGCGCGCCGCCGAGGTTCAGGAACACGCGATTCGACTCTCGTCCGCTCCACGAAAGCTGGCCCTTCTCGGTGAGCATGTTCATGGCCACCCAGGCGT
>JAQBVK010000021.1 GCA_027623585.1 Planctomycetota bacterium | reverse complement strand
CGCGCAAGCGGATTGGGATAGAAAAAGCGGTCGCCCGACAACGAGACGCCGGAGAGGAAACCGTTCATCAGAGTGCGCTCGAGCAGATGCAGATATTTCGCCTCGCCGCTGGCCACGAAGAGCCGTTGGTTCCAGAGCAGGTTCGCCACCGCCGCGCAGGTCTCGGCGTAGGCGGTCGCGTTCGGCAATTCGTAGGCTTCACCGAAGGCTTCCCCCTGCGCGCGCGCGCCGAGGCCGCCGGTCAAGTAGAGCTTGCGCGCCACCACCTCCTCCCACAGCCGCGCGCTCGCGCTCAGAAAACGCGCGTCGCCGGTGGCCGCCGCCACGTCGGCCATGCCCGCGTACAGGTAGCCCGCGCGCACCGCATGTCCGACCGCCTCGGTCTGCTCAAGCACCGGCGCGTGCGCCTGCACGTAGCGCAGCCAAGTGTCGTTCATGTCCGGCGGTTCGGCCTCCTTCGTGCCGCGCAGCAGAAGGAAGCGCCGCGCGAGTGCCGCGTACTCATCGTTGCCGGTTGCGCGCGCCAACTTCACGAGCCCGATCTCCACTTCCTCGTGCCCGGGCCAGCCGGCGCGGCCGCTCGGACCGAAAACCTCGACCAACAGGTTCGCCGCCTTCACCGCCACCTGAAGCAGGGAGACCTTCCCGGTCGCCGCGTGGTGCGCCACCGCCGCCTCGAAGAGATGACCCAAACAGTAGAGCTCGTGGCTCTCGATCAGGAAGGACCAGCGCGCCTCGCCGGCACCACCCGGCATCCGGGCAGGATCGATGGTGCGCGCGGTGTAGAGGTAACCGTCGTCCTCCTGCGCGGCCGCGATCCACGCGATCAACTCATCGAGCTGAGCCTCGAGCGCCGGATCGGGCGCCGTCGCCATCGCGTAGGACGCGCCTTCGATGAGCTTGTAGACGTCGGAGTCGTCGTAGCGCTGGCCGCGGTGCTCACCTTCGAGGAGCCCGCCGGCGACCGCGAAGTTGGCCAGCCGTCCGGTCTCGGTGCACTTCGCGAAGTCGTAGGGAATCGTGACGCGGCGGTTGATCTCCAGGCGCGGTCCCCAGAAACCGCCCTCAAAGCGCACGCGCTCGAAGGACACCGCCTGTGCGGGCTGCTGAATCAGCAGCCCGCACGCACACAGCAGACCGATCACTGCCCGGCTGCGGCCGTGGCTTCCTTCTCGGCCTTGCGCCGCGCGTCGCCGCGCATGCCGGCTTCATGGAAGGCCTCGACCACGCGCGCGATCTCTGCGTCGGTGATGCGCAGCCTCGCACGCAGGAGGGTGAGGCCCCAAGCCTTCACTTCGTCCTCGTTGTGTGGGCAACCGAGGTTACTGCCATGTTCGTCGTCGCTGTCCACGATCTGCGTCCCGTCGGCGTTCACGAAACTGAACCACGGAATGCCGCCGCCGCCGTCACCGCGCAACCTCTTCAGCAGTTCGGCGCCGCCGATCATGCGATCGGTGTCGATCCAGCACGCAACGAAGTCTTTCTCGAGAACCGGCTTCACTTCAGGGAGAGCCATCCTGGCCTCCAGCCGGTGACACCAGCCTCACCAAGGCGCTTCGAAGGCGACGAACACGCGCTTCTGCGCAAGCCGCGCCTGCGTGAGCGCCGCGTCGTAGACCTCTTGCGCGTTCAGATAGGACGCTTGATGGTTCTCGAGGAAGGCCAGGACCTTCGCCGGATCGTGATTCGGGCCGTCTTCGAGCGATCCGGTGTCTTGATTCGCGATCGCCTTGCCCGAGGCGTCGAGCACGGTCAAGTACGGATAGCCGTTCGGCACGGTGCCGTATTTCTTCATCAAAGGCTCGTTGGCTTTGGTGTCCCCCGCCTGTACGTGCACCACGCGGTACTCGTAGAGCAGCTTGTTCGCGACCTTCCTGTCCTCACGGAACAGAGCGTCGAGCTTCTTGCACCAGCCTCACCAGTCGCCGCCCCACATCAAGAGCACGCGCTGGTTGTGTTTGGCCGCTAGGGTCAATGCGTCGGCGATCTCGGCCTCGGCCTTTGCACTGGCCGGCGCCGAAGCGGGTTCTTGGACGGCCAGAGGCGCCGTCAGGGCTAGAGCAAGGAGGGCGGAGAGCATGCCGCCATCCTAACGCCAGACCCGACACCCCCGCTCAGACGTAGATCTGGCCGCCCTGCTCCTGGAATTCCGCCGATTTCTCAGCCATCCCTTCCGCCGCCATCTTGCGGATGTCGTCGGTGATGCGCATCGAGCAGAACTTGGGCCCGCACATCGAGCAGAAGTGCGCGGTCTTGGCCGACTCGGCCGGCAGGGTCGCGTCGTGGTAGGCGCGGGCCGTGACCGGGTCGAGCGCGAGCGCGAACTGGTCCTCCCAACGGAACTCGAAGCGCGCCTTCGAAAGCGCGTCATCCCAATCGCGCGCGCCCGGCAGCCCCTTGGCCACGTCGGCGGCGTGCGCGGCGATGCGGTAGGCCATCACTCCGGCCTTGACGTCGTCGCGGTCGGGCAGGCCGAGGTGCTCCTTGGGCGTGACGTAGCAGAGCATGGCCGTGCCGTGCCAGCCAATGTTCGCCGCGCCGATCGCGCTCGTGATGTGGTCGTAGCCAGGCGCGACGTCGGTAACGAGCGGGCCGAGGGTGTAGAACGGCGCCTCGTAGCAGTCACGAAGTTCGAGCTCCACGTTTTCCTTCACCAGATTCAGAGGTACGTGGCCGGGACCTTCGATCATGACCTGCACGCCTTCTTCCCAGGCGATCTTGGTCAACTCGCCGAGCGTCTTCAACTCGCCGAGTTGCGCGGCGTCGTTGGCATCTGCCAGCGAGCCGGGGCGCAAACCGTCGCCCAGACTGAAGGTGATGTCGTACTCGCGCAACAACTTGCAGATGCGCCGGAACTCGGTGTAGAGGAAGTTTTCCTTGTGGTGCGCCAGGCACCACGCGGCCATGATCGCGCCGCCGCGGCTGACGATGCCGGTCAGGCGCTGGGCAGTCAACGGCACGTAGCGCAGCAGCACGCCGGCGTGCACGGTGAAATAATCCACGCCCTGTTCAGCCTGCTCGCGCAGCGTCTCCAGGTAGACCTCGATGTTCAACTTCGCAGGATCGCCATCCACCTTCTCCAGCGCCTGGTAGATCGGCACCGTGCCAATCGGCACCGGCGAGTTGCGCATGATCCAGCCGCGCGTCTCGTGGATGTTGTTGCCGGTGGAAAGATCCATCACCGCGTCGGCCCCCCACATCGTGGCCCACTGCAGTTTCTCCACTTCCTCTGCAATCGAAGAGTGCGTCGCCGAATTGCCGATGTTCGCGTTGATCTTGGTGCGGAACTTGCGCCCGATGATCATCGGCTCCAGTTCCGGGTGCAGCCGGTTGGCCGGGATCACGGCGCGCCCGGCGGCCACCTCCTCGCGCACGAACTCATTCGACCTGCCTTCACGCGCGGCCACGAAGGCCATTTCTTCGGTCACGATGCCCGCGCGCGCGGCGCTGAGTTGCGTGTGTGTCGGAGCCGCGGCTGCCCAGGTGCGGACGGAGTTCAATCCCTGACGCGGATCCAGGCCTTGCGGCCCGCTGACGTCGTCCAGGTCGAAGTGTTCCCCGTTGGTCAGCGTGACGCGACGAAACGGCACGCGCAAGGCGGAACCCGCGTGCGGGACTTCGCGGAATTCCTTGTTCGAGTGCGGGTAGCACTCCTCGAAGGTCGGGATGCCACGCGGTTGCAAATCGCCGCTCTCGGCGCGGTTGCGGGATTGTTCCGAAACGGGTTGCGATGTCTTCATCAGGCTCTTTCCTCCGCCGGCATGATCCGGTTCAGGTTCCGGGGTTTGTTCTCAGGCTGTCGCGACGTGCGAGCAGCCACCCCCAGGCCAGCGGGTACTATACGAGCGATACCCAGCGATGCCAAAAGCGTGCCCGTTCTCATCTGTGACCGCGCTCTTCAGCGGACGGACGTTCCCGTAATGGGATCCTAGACGGTTCCTTCCATGGCTCTCTGTCAACGGTTCATCTGCGACGGTTGCCACAAAGACATCAAGGTCTGGAGCGACGGAAACCCTTACTACCTTGACGAAGCTGGCGTCAAGCAATACGCCTACCATCCCGACCATGAGCGACTCAGCCTTTGCATCGGCAATGACGCCGAACATTTGTGCCTCTCTTGCGGAGCAGAATTCAAGGTCGATTCACGAGCGCCGAATGCCGGATGCTCACGGTGCCGATCGGTGGATATCGTCGATACCATCGACCTCGAGGGGAGGACTTGTCCCTGCTGCAAGTCAGGGAGATTTCGAGTTGATCCTGACTTCTTCTGCATCTCATGAGGCACAGCAGATGCACCAGCGCCCTTAGGGCTGCTTCAGCAGCACGATCTTCTCGGGCAGGCTCTCTCCTTCGGACACGAATCGCAGCGACACCGAGTTCACGCAGTGCCGCGTGTCTTTCTCCGTGAAGCCTTCGCCCAGGAACACGTGGCCGAGATGTCCATCGCAGTTGAGGCATCGGATCTCGATCCGCCGTCCGTCGGCATCGGGCAGGCGCTGCACCGCGCCCGGGAGTTCGGCATCGAAACTCGGCCAACCACAGTTGCTGTCGAACTTGTCGTTCGAGCGGTACAGCGCCGCGTTGCACTGCCGGCAGAGATAGGTGCCGGCAGAGTGGTTGTCGGTGTATTCGCCGGTGTACGCGCGTTCGGTGCCACGCTGCAGGATCACGCGCGCTTCCGCGGACGTGAGGGAGTTGTAGGCTGCAGGTTCGGCGGGAGTATCGCTTTCTTTCATGATGGTCACACGTTGAACTCCGTCCGGCGGCAACGCCGCCTCGATGGCGGCGAGGACTTCGGGCGCATCGGGCGCGGTGCGTGGACGGAAGCGCACGATCGTCTGGCCGTCGGCGGACACGAGGAATTTCTCAAAGTTCCACTGCACGTCGCCGGCTTCGCCCGCGGCGTCGACGACGGCGGTCAGCGCTTGGTACAGGGGGTGGCGCCCTTCGCCGTTCACTTCGATCTTCGACATCAGAGGGAAGCTGACGCCGTAGTTCTCTTCGCAGAAGCTGGCGATCTCTTCAGCACTACCGGGCTCCTGTCCGCCGAACTGGTTGCAAGGGAAACCGATGACCGTGAAGCCGCGCGGCCCATAGCTTTCGTGCAGATTCTCCAACCCCGCGTATTGCGGGGTCAGTCCGCACTGCGACGCGACGTTCACGATCAGGAGCGCCTTGCCGCGGTGCTCGGCGAGAGTCGTGGCGTTGCCGTCGAGGGTCTGAAGCGGGACGTCGAACACGGGAGACTCGCCGGTGTGGCTGGCGGTGCAACTGGCACCCAGGGCGATCGTCCCGACGAGAGCGAGGGCGTTGCGGAAAGGAAGCATGGAGAACCTTACTAAGACGAGGGGACGCACGCTCAAGCCATGCCGCCGCGACTCGCGAGCCCTACGATACGCACGTGGAATACCGATCGAAGATCGCGCTCGGCTGCGGCGGCTTCTTGGTGCTGGCCGTGATCGCGGCGGTGGCCGGCTGGTGGAGCATGGTGCACGGCTTTGCGATGACCAGTGAACCGGAAGAGGTGCGCGCGCGCAGCCTGGCGATCGTGGCGCTGGAGCCGAAGGATCCGCTGACGCCCTTTTTCGCGCGCCGGATGGAACGCGGCGGCGGTGATGAAGCGGTGATCTGGGCGGTGGACAGCCGCTATCAAAATCTGATGGTGGTGATCCGCACGGCGGCGAGCGAGCCCGAATCGGCTGAGGCCATGGTCGAGGCGCTGGCGCGAGTCCATCCGAACCTGTCGGGCTTCGAGGCGGAACCGGGCGCGAAGCGTGTGCCGGTGACGGTGCTCGGGGTCGAGCGCGTCGCACTTTCGCAAAGCGCGCGCACGATGGAGGAAACCAAGCAAGGGCGCGTGTGCGTGTCCTTCCCCTACGACGGACGCTGGGTCTTGCTGCTGCTGCAGGGTGATCCGGTGGACGCGACTTCGTTCGCGCTGCAGAAGCTGCTCGACGGCGTGCAAGCGCCGGCGCTCTAGAAGCGCAGCGTCAGCACGTTGCTGAAACTGCCGAAGCCGCTGGGCGAAGCGGGATTCAGGGTGACAGCGTGGAGATGCAGGCTCGTGCCGGTGAGGGCGCCCGGCGCCAGCGGCGTGAGGTTGAGCGTTGCGCTCGCGCGTCCGTTCGGGTCGAGCACGCCGCTCCAATTCTGCTTGCGCCGGCAATCGAGATCGCCCGGGCGGCAGTTTTTCAGGATCTGCGCGCGATGCCGACGCACGGCGCGCCAACGCTTGATCTGGCGCTCATCGTCCGCTCCGCGTCGGCCGAGGAAGTAGCGGCAGTACCACTGGAGCCAGCCGCGCGGATCGTCGGCGTGGATCCAGCCCTTCTCGCGCCAGACCGAAAGCGGCTGCGAGGCGTTCACGCCGAAGCAATTCAAGGCCGGGTCGTGTCGCTCGGAGCACAACTTGGCCTTGGTGAACCAATCCGCCGGGAACTCCGCTGCGCAGTCGGTCATGTACTTGCCGCCGAACACGCCGAGCGCGAGCATCTGCTTCGGCGTGAGCTCCGGCTCGAAGCCGGGATCGAAGTGCTTGCCGGTCGGCTCGCTGCAGTGGTAGACGCAGCCCCGCTGCATGCGGTCGCTCACCAGGACGCGGCGCATCAGTCGCCTGCGGTCGGACGCGGGAAGAAGGTCAGCGGCAATTCGAGGCGCTTCTCCCCGCGCTTCACGGTGACCTGGATGGTCTGACCGTTGCCGAAGCCGGCCAACGCGTCCATGAAGTCGTAGATGTCGCCGACGGCGGTCTCACCCACCCTCAGGATCACGTCGCCGGGCTGCAAGCCGGCCTTCTCGGCGGGGCTGCCGGGGCTGGTGCCGGCGATCTGCATGCCGCCGCCCTCCGGCGAGGCCGCGTAATCGGGAATCGATCCGAACCACACCGCGGCGCGGCGCACCTCGCGCTCGCCGCCTTCGGGGGCAGCAGGTTTCAGGTAAGCAAAGCTCGCGCGCTCGGCCAGTTGAAGTTGCACCAGCAGATCGGACACCGCCCAGGCAACCGCGAGCATCCCTTCGTAGTCGAGCTTGTCGGCGTCGTCGCTCGGCTTGTGGTAATCGCCGTGCAGACCGGAGAAGAAGAACAGCGCGGGGATGCCGGCCTGTTGGAAGGACATGTGGTCGGAACCGCCGCCACCGGGCAACTGACCCTCGGCGATCGCCAGTTCTAGGCCGATCTGATTGCCGCTCAAGTTTGCCGAAACCACTCCCAGCGCCGGCCGGAAGGCCGCCGCGGTCTCGGCGGAACCGACCGTGACTGCGCCGTGCGCCACGCGGCCCACCATGTCGAGATTCACGTTGGCGCGCACGCGCGAGAGATCCACGGTCGGATTCTTCACCCAATGCGCGGATCCGAGCAGGCCCATCTCCTCGGCGCTCCATGCGGCGAAGAGAATGCCGACCTCGCGCGGGTTGACCCCGACCGAACTGCCACCCCATTCCTCCGCGAGTTCGATCAGCACCGCCGTGCCGGAAGCGTTGTCGTCGGCGCCGTTGTGGATCGCCTGCTCTCCGGGCGCGAGCGAACCGTCGCCGCCCCATCCGAGGTGGTCGAAGTGCGCGCCGACCGCGATCAACTCCGGTCCGCCGCCGGGCACGATGCCGAGCACGTTGCGCGCCCGCGCGGTGGGCCGCAGCACTGCGGCTTCGACGACCGCGTGCGGAGACTCGCCCTGCGCGCATCGGGCCTCCAGCGTCGCGAAGACGGGCGGCTCCACCGTCACCACCGGAATCTCCATCGAACCGGGAGCCGCGTCGAAGGGAATCAGGGCTTCGCCGCCTTGAAGCAGATCCTCCGGATGCGTCCCGAGCACCACTGCAATCGCTCCGGCTTCCGCGGCCGCGCGTATTTTGCCGCGCAAATTGCCGAGCGCGCTGAACTCAGGCGCCGGATCTGGACCGAACTCGCTGTAGCGGCGCAGCAAGACGATCTTGCCGCGCGCATTCACGTCGGCGAAGGCGTTCATGCCATGACTGGGAAGCACGGTGCCGTATCCGGCCGACACCAACTCGCCTTCGGCGCGCCCGTTCTTCGAACACGCCAAGGTGCTGATGCCGCTCTGCAGCCGGCCATCCACCAACAACGCGCTCTCGCCCGCCTCCGGCGCCAGCTCCACCTCGAACTCCTGGAACCAGGTGCCGTCGTCGCCGGCGGGCTGCAGGCCCGCGCGCGCGAAGGCTTGCGCGATGTAGCTCGCCGCGGCGCGCTCTCCCGCGCTTCCGGCGCGGCGACCCTCGCGAACGTCATCCGCCAGCCATTCGACGTGAGCGCGCAACTCCTCGACGGTGACCCACGGCTCCAGCGAGTTCGGCGCCGAAGCGCAGCCCGGAGCCCAGAGGAGCAGGAACAGCGAGGCAAAAGTGAGGAATCGAGCCATCGGCGACAGATTCTATCGAATGCGGAGTGCGACTCCGGTTTAGAAAGCGCTGACCGCGGGGCGCTCCTGAGCGCCTAGCAGGCGCAAGAAGGTCACCAGTTCGAGCTCCGCGCAGACCACGCCGTGTTCGTCGCGCGCCTCGACCTGGTGGACGCGCACCGACTTGCCGCGGCGGCGCAACTCCTCCTCGGCGGAGTCGAGATCGGACTCAGTGAGGTGGAAGTCGAGCGCCAGTGAAGTGGTCGCAGGCTTGCGGTATTGCGCGCGCGCCGCAATCAACCAGGAACGCGTCGCGACGCCGCGGCGCGCGAGCGCTTGCCAATACATGAGTGCGAACACCGGATCGGCCGCCGAGTAAATCGTGCCGCCAAAGGTGGTGCCGTTGAGATTGCGCGTGAAGATCGAGCGCTTCACGCGCACGCGCGCGGTGAGGAAGTCTTCGGAAAAGTGCCCGGGCACGATGCGCTGGAAAAAGATCGGCGGAAAGGCGCGCAGGATCCAGCGCATTCGTCGCGCTGACCAGATCCGCACGCGCGCGTCGCCGGCCATCAGGAGCCCAGGCCGTATTCGCGCCAGCGCGAGGCCACCTTGGCGCGCGTGGCTTCGTCCATCACGATCTCGTCCGGCCAATCGCGCGTGAATCCTTCCTCCTTCCACTTGCGCGTGGCGTCCACCCCCACCTTGCTGCCGAAGCAAGCGGCGCGGCTGGCGTGGTCGAGGGTCTCGACCGGCCCCATCATGAATTGCAGATCCCGCTGCGGATCGATGTGATTGAGCACCTTCCACGCGACCTCGGAGTCGTCGTGAATGTCGACGTCTTCGTCCACGACCACGATCACCTTGGTGAACATCGCCTGGCCGAGCCCCCACAACCCGCTCATCACCTTCTGCGCCTGGCCGGGGTACTGCTTGCGGATCTTCACCAGCATCAGATTGTGCGCCACCCCCTCGAAGGGCATGCGGTAATCAATGATTTCTGGCAGCGCCTTCTGCAACACCGGCAAGAGCAGCCGCTCGATGCCCTCGGTCATCCAGCAGTCTTCCTGCGGCGGTCGGCCCACCAAAGTGGTGTGATAGATCGCGTCGCGGCGCATGGTGATGCATTCCACGCGGAGCACCGGATAGTCGTCGGCAAGCGAGTAGAATCCCGTGTGATCGCCGAAGGGTCCTTCACGACGCAGCGCGGATGGATCCACCCAACCCTCGAGCACGATCTCGGCGGTGGCCGGCACTTCGAGCGGTATGGTGCGGCACTTCACCAGCGGCACCGGCTTGCGGCGCAAGAAACCCGCGATGATCAATTCGTCGACGTCGGGCGGCGCCGGGATCACGCTCGCGAAGCAGGTCGCCGGATCCGCGCCGATCACGACCGCCACCGGCACTTTCTCGCCGCGCGCGGCGGCCTTGCCGAGGTGGCGACGCGCGTCCTTGTGCAGATGGGTATGAAATCCGGTCTCGTTGCGCGAGAAGACCTGCAGCCGGTAAGTGCCGAGGTTGCGGCGTCCGTTTTCCGGATCCTGCGTCACGCAGAGCGGAAAAGTCACGAATGGACCGGCGTCCTGCGGCCAGGTCGTCAACACCGGTAACTTCCGGAGGTCGACGGCGTCGCCTTCCCACACCACCTCCTGGCAGGGTGCGGACGACACCTTCTTCGGAAAGAAGGCTCCGATTTCCGCCAACTTGGGGATCATCCGGATCTTGTCGAGTAGACCCTCGGGCGGAGACTGATCGAGCAACTCCCGCAAACGCTCCGCGTGTTCTTCGATGCGCTCCACACCCAGCGACAGCGCGCACCGCCGCCGCGAACCGAAGGCGTTGATCAACACCGGCAACGCCGAACCCTTCACATTTTCGAAGAGCAAGGCCTTGTTCGCCGATCCGCGCTCTTTGCTGACGCGATCGGTGATCTCGGCGATCTCCAGATGCGGATCCACCTCCACGCGCACGCGAATCAGCTCCCCGGCCTCGTCGAGGACGCGGATCCAGTCGCGCAGGGAGTCGATCGCCATGGTTTAGGAGACCACGAAGTTCACCATGCGGCCGGGCACCGCGACGACCTTGCGCACGGTCATGCCTTCCAGATGGCTCGCGGCCACGGCGCGCGCGGCGGCCTCCATCGCGGCCACATCGGCCGTCTTCGACACGGTCACGCGCGCGCGCACCTTGCCGTTGACCTGCACCGGGATCTCGACCGCGTCGGTTTCCACCTTCGCGGGATCCCAGGTGGGCCACGGCTCCCAGGCGCAGGACTCGGAATGCCCGAGCCGCTCCCACCACTCTTCCGCAAAGTGCGGCGCGAAGGGTTCCAACAGCAGCACGAAAGCATCGGCCTGCGGCTGCGTCAAGCTCGCATCCTGCTTGGTCGCAACGTTGACGAACTCCATCATCGCCGACACCGCGGTGTTCAGCGCGAGCACTTCAACATCTTCGCCAACCTTGCGAATGGTGCGGTGCAGCGCGCACTCGACCTCTTCATCCGCAGTCGCGTTCGTCCCGCGCTCGAGCAACCGCGCCGCGCGTTGCAGGAAGCGGTACACGCCCGGCAGATCGCGCGGGCTCCACGGCGCACTCATCTCCACCGGCCCCATGAACACTTCATAGAGCCGCATCGAATCGGCGCCGTACTCGCTGATCACCTCTTCGGGAGTGATCACGTTCTTCAACGATTTCGACATCTTCGCGATGATGCGCTCGAGCGGCTCGCCGCTGCTCTTGCGCGCGAACTCGCCCACGCCGCGCTCCTCGACGTCGTCAGCCGTCACCAAGGCGCCGCGGGCATCGCGGTACGCGTGCGCCTGCACCATGCCCTGGTTGACCAGCTTCTGGAAAGGCTCCAGGGTGCTCACCAACCCGGCGTCGAACAACACCTTGTGCCAGAAGCGCGCGTAGAGCAGGTGCAGCACCGCGTGCTCGGCGCCTCCGACGTAGAGGTCCACCGGCATCCAATAGCGCTCGGCTTCCTCCGACCAGGCTTGCTGTTCGTTCTTAGGATCGAGGAAGCGCAGGTAGTACCAGCAGGATCCCGCCCACTGCGGCATCGAATTGGTTTCGCGCTTCCAGGCGCGGCCATCGGGCTCCGTGACCTGCACCCACTGCGTTGCGCGCGCCAGGGGCGGCTCGCCGCCGGGTGCGGGTTGGAAATCTTCCAACTCAGGAAGGGTGACCGGCAGAGCCGACTCGTCGACCAGTTCCACTTCACCCTCGGGACCGAACAAAACCGGGAACGGTTCGCCCCAATAACGTTGCCGCGAGAACAGCCAATCGCGCAGCCGATAGGTGATCTTCGCGTTGCCGGAACGGCGCGCGGTGAGCCAGGTGATCATGTAGGCCTTCGCCTCGGCAGTGCTCATGCCGTCCAGCATCTCGGAGTTCACCGCCACGCCCTCTCCGGGGTAGCAGGCGCCGGGCGCGAGAGCAGCCGCGGCTGCGGCGTCCGCCGGCGCCACCACGCGGGTGATGGGCAGGCCGAACTTGGTCGCGAACTCGTGATCGCGTTGGTCACCACCCGGCACGCACATGATCGCGCCGGTGCCGTAACTCATCAGTACGTAGTCGGCGATCCAGACCGGCACCAAACTGCGCGGATCTCCCGGCGTGAAGGCCGGATTGTGCGCGTAGGCGCCGGTGAACACCCCGGTCTTCTCTTTTTGCAACTCAGCGCGGTCGAGTTCGCTCTTGCGCGCGGCGGCTTCGCGATAAGCCCGCACCGCCTCGCGCTGCTCCGCAGTCGTGACGACGTCCACCAGCGGATGCTCCGGTGCCAGCACGCAGAAAGTGGCGCCGAAAAGCGTATCCGGCCGGGTCGTAAAAACGGTGAAGTAATGGGTGCCGCCGCCGAAGGCGAACTCGATCTCCGCCCCCTCCGAGCGTCCAATCCACTCGCGTTGCATCGCCTTGACGCTCTCCGGCCAGTCCACCAACTCCAGATCCGTCAACAGCCGCTCGGCGAAGGCCGTGATCTTCAGCATCCACTGCCGCAGCGGTTTGCGCACACACGGATGCCCTCCGCGCTCGGATTTCCCGTCGATCACTTCCTCATTTGCGAGCACCGTGCCGAGCGCCTCGCACCACCACACCGGAATCTCGGCCTGATAAGCCAAACCCTGTTCGTGCAGCAGCAGGAAAATCCACTGCGTCCAGCGGTAGTACCTCGGATCGGTGGTGTTGACCTCGCGCTCCCAGTCGTAGGAGAAGCCGAGCGCCTTCAGCTGCTCAGTGAAGCGCGCCACGTTCTTCGCCGTGGTGATCGCCGGATGGGTGCCGGTCTGGATCGCGTACTGCTCGGCCGGCAAGCCGAAGGCATCCCAACCCATCGGATGCAGCACGTTGAATCCGCGATGCCGCTTGTAGCGCGCCACCACGTCGGTGGCGGGGTAACCCTTCGGATGCCCGACGTGCAGCCCGTCCCCGCTCGGGTAGGGAAACATGTCGAGCACGTAATACTTCGGCCGTGACGCGTCGAAGTCGGGGTCGCCGGGACCCGGCGCACGGAAAGTACCGTGCTCGGCCCAATGAGCCTGCCATTTCCGTTCGATCGCTGCGAAGTCGGGGTGCTCCATGCCGAATGAAGCCGAAATCCTAACCCTGCGGGGACTTGGACGATCCTCCGGACGTGGCTACACTTTCCCGCCGGAGTTGCGGTCCTACCGCGCACCGGAGCTTCGTGTGGGGCCATAGCTCAGTTGGTAGAGCGCTACAATGGCATTGTAGAGGTCAGGGGTTCGAGACCCCTTGGCTCCACCATTTTTCATCCGCACCGCTGAGCGGCCGGAGTCGCGGCCATGGAAATCGCCCACCCGGACCGCAGGCAGCGCCTCGATGAGTTGCGCGCCGTAGGGGTGGACCCGTATCCGGCGCGCGTGCCGACCGCCCCGCGCAGTCTCGCGGCCGCGCTGCTCGCCGATGCCGACGCGTTGCAAGGCCAGACCGTCCACGTGCTCGGCCGGATTCTCGGCCGTCGCGGCTACGGCAAACTCGCCTTTCTCGACCTCTACGACCCGAGCGGCAAGATCCAAGTCTGCCTGCAGAAGGACAAATTGTCCGAGGCGGATTTTGCGCTGCTCGGCAGCCTCAACCGCGGCGATCTGATCGCGGTCGGCGGCGAGTTCGGGCGCACCAAGCTCGGCGAACCCACCGTCTTCGGCACCAGTTGTGTGCTGATGAGCAAGGCGCTGCTCGACCCGCCCGAAAAGTGGCATGGCCTCGCCGACGACGAGTTGCGCGCGCGTCTGCGCTACGTGGATCTGTTTACGCAGCCGGAAGTGCGCGCGACCTTCCTGAAACGCATCGCCATGATCCAGGCCATGCGCGAGGTCTTCCTGCGCCATTGCTACGTCGAGGTCGAGACCCCGGTCCTGCATCCGATTTACGGCGGCGCCAATGCGCGGCCCT
Organism: Planctomycetota bacterium; assembly: GCA_027623585.1. Lineage (GTDB taxonomy): Bacteria > Planctomycetota > UBA1135 > UBA1135 > UBA1135 > JAQBVK01. The sequence continues at coordinate 1,959 of JAQBVK010000021.1, read as the reverse complement.
TCGTGACCAAGCACAACGCCTTGGACATGGATCTGTTCTTACGCATTGCGCCGGAGCTCTATCTCAAGCGCCTGCTGGTGGGCGGCATCGAACGCGTCTTCGAATTCGCGCGCGTGTTCCGCAACGAGGGCGTCTCGCCGCGCCACAACCCCGAGTTCACGATGGTCGAGTTCTACGAAGCGTGGACCGACGTCAACGGGATGATGGAGCGCACCGAAGAATTGGTGACCGCCGCCGCCATCGCCGCGGAAACGCCCTGCGATGACGCCGGTCGGCGCGTCGCCGAGTTCCGCGGGGAGCGCTACGTCCTCGAGACGCCCTATCCGCGCGTGCGCTGGGCCGACGCCTTCCGCAAACACGTCGGATGCGATGCGCTCGACCGCGACGCCGTGCGCGCGAAACTGAAGTCCGAAGGCATCACGCCCGCAGCCGAAGACGGTTACGGCTGGTGGTCGGCCGTCAACGAACTCTTCGAGCGCTACGCCGAGCCACAGTTGCGCGGTCCGATCTTCGTGCACGACTTCCCGGCGGCGATCTGCCCGCTCGCGAAGCCTTCGCCCACGGATCCGGTCTGGGCCGAACGCTTCGAGTTCTTCCTCGGCGGCATGGAACTCGCCAACGCCTTCAGCGAATTGAACGACCCGCTGCTGCAACTCGAGAAGTTCGAGGAGCAGGTCGCCAGCAAGGATCCCGAGGCGCCGAATCAGGTCGACATGGATTACGTGCGCGCGCTCGCCTACGGCATGCCCCCCGCCGGCGGCTGCGGCATCGGCGTGGACCGGCTCGCGATGGTGCTGCTCGGCAAGGACACGATCCGCGAGGTGCTGCTGTTCCCGCACCTCCGACCGGAGTAGATTCCGACGGTGGCGCGGATCGCTCTGGCATGGCTCTTCCGCCGGCCCGTCCAACTGCTGGCGGTGCTCGGCGTTGGGGTCGGGCTGCTCGCGCTGCTCGTGGTGCTCGCGGTCATGAACGGGCTGATCGAGTTGAACCGCACGGGAGTGCGCAGTCTCTCCGCAGACCTGCACCTCGTCCCTCCGCCCCAAGAGGAGACGCTGCTCTGGGAGCCGTGGCAGCAGGCGATCTCCGGTGTGGGCGAAGTCGAGGCGGTGTCCCCGCATCTGGTCGCCTACGCGCTGATCGGTTTCCCCGGTCTGCGCTCCGATCCCACCAATCCACGCAACGCCGACGCCTTTCAGGTGCAGGTGGTGGGAATCGATCCCGAGGCGGAGTTCGCGGTCACCGGCTTCGGACGCGCCTTGCGTGAGGCGGTGGTGGCGCCGATCGCCGACCTCGGCCATCCCTTCGCGGTGCCAGGTGAAGACGGCGATCCCTTCGCGCGCCCCGGCGTGATTCTCAGTGACGTGCTCGCGCCTGTGCGAAGCGCCGAAGCCTTGCAAGGTCTGCGCGTCGAACTCGGTGCGCTGCCGTGGCGACTACCGCCTGCGGGCGAAACCGTCACGCCGGTCAACGCGCAGTTCAGCATCGCCGGCACCTACGAGGCCAGCGACTATCGGGTCTCCCTCGATCGCGTCTTCGTGCGCCGTGACGGCCCCGACGGCTTGCGCCGTAATCTCTTGGGAACGAAATCGCCGGAGTTCACGGAGGTGCTGATCAAATTGCGCGAGGGCGTCGACCCGCAGCAGGCCAAGACCGCCATCCTCGCCGCCTTGGGTGCGGCGAATTTGCCGATGCCTGGACCCGAGGCCGGTGGTGAACTCGTCACCTGGGAAGAGCGCAACGCGACCTTCCTCTCGGCGATCCACAACGAGCGCCGCATGATCACGCTGGTGCTCTTCTTCATCGTGATCGTCGCCGCTTTCGGTCTGTTCGCGGTGCTCTCCGCCCTGGTGCGCGAGAAGGTGCGCGAGCTCGGCGTGCTCTCCGCGCTCGGCGGCACTCCGGCGCGGCGCGGCGCGCTGGTGTTCGGCGTCGGCGCGGTGGCTGCGGTGGCCGGCG
>JAQBVK010000020.1 GCA_027623585.1 Planctomycetota bacterium | reverse complement strand
AGCGCGAAGCGCACCAGCGCGTCGCCGATCGGCCCGATCGTGCCGATGCGCGGCGGGATCCACGACGACGCGCAGCGCTCGATCAGCAACTCCTCCAGCCGACGCCCCGCGCGACCGCCTGGCAGCGCGATCAGGACGCCGTCGAAGTCATCGTCGAAGCGCTTGTGCAACGCATCCGCCGCCCGCGGCAGCGCCGGCGCGTCCCAGCCGAGATGAAGCGTGTGCGGCACTATCGTGGGTTGATTTCGACCCGTGGTGTGCGACACCGTATTCACGGCGTCACGAGAGCAAAGGTCGAGGCAGAGATCAGGGACAGTTTCTTCTTCTTGGAACCGACCCCGGCGTGCAGGACTCCTTCCTCGGTGCCGGCGCGCGCTACGACTTCGTCCGGTTGCAGGTACTCGGTCAGCACCCAACCCTTGAGCTCGGCGGCGTAGAGGCTGAGCAGCGCCCAGGCGTCGGACTGCGTCGCCGGATGCGCGTCGCACAGGAACTCTAGAGCGGATGCGGGCACGAAGCCGGCCTTGCGCAACTCGGCCAACGCCGCAGGATGCGCGGTGCCGCCGCGGCGCACGCGGACCAAGATGTCGCGCACGTCGAAGTCCTCGCGTGCGTCGCCATAGGAGTGCCGCGCCTCCATGCCCTTCGGCGAGACTGCACCCGCCAGCCGTGAGCGCGCCACGTCCATCAAGACCCCGCGGAACCGGTGCTCGTCCAGCGGAAGATCAGTCAGGAGGGTGGCGAAGAGGAGCACCGCGCAAGGAAAGTATCAGTCCCGCGACCTAAAGAAGCCCATGCCCCGCGACCTCGACACGCCGCCGCCCGAACGCCTTCAGATTGAAGGGCCGGTGGGTGCGCTGGCGGCCACTTGGGAACTCCCGGCGGGGGAGCCGCGCGGCTTGGTGCTGCACTTGCACCCGCACACCGTGCACGGCGGCACGCGGCAGAACAACGTGGTGCGTCACGGCGCGCTTGGTTCGCTCGAGGCCGGATGCGGCGCGCTGCGGATTGATTTTCGCGGCGCCGGCGACTCGGGCGGCGAGTATGACGAAGGGCAGGGCGAAGTGGACGACGCCGAAGCCGCGCTGCGTTGGTTGCAGGAGCGTCATCCCGGTCTGCCGGTGTTCACGTGGGGATTCTCCTTCGGCTCGCGCGTTGGCCTCGATTTCGCGATCCGCCACCGCGACGAGATCGCGGGTTATCTCGCGGTGGCGTGGCCGACCAAGTTCTACGCCTGGCCCGACTCCGAGGCTTGGCCCGCGCGCTGCGCTTTCCTCTACGGCACACACGACGAGTTCGTGGACGAGAACAAGCTCGATCCCATCCGTAGCCATCACGCGCCGCTCACGGTCCTCAAGGACGCCACGCATTTCTTTCCCGATCACCTCGCCGACGTACGCGGCTGGACCGCGCGCTGCTTGAATACTTGGCTGGGTGACCGATAGAACAGGGCGCGGTCGTACGATGCCGCCTTCAAGCAGCATGGATCCCGCCCCGCAACGCGAACTCGGTCTGCGCGTCACGCTGTTGCCGAAGGACACCAATCCGACCGGCAGCATTTTCGGCGGGATCATCCTGTCTTACATCGACTTGGCGGGCGCGATTCCGGCCAAGCGCCTCAATCCGGCGCGGCGCTTCGTCACCGTCGCGATGGACTCGATCAAGTTCCTGTCGCCGGTCTTCGTCGGCGACCTAGTGTCCTTCTACACCACCGTGAAGAAGGTGGGCCGCACTTCGGTCTCGGTGCAAGTGGACGTCGTGGTCGAGCGCCGCGATAACCCCGGCGAAGAAGTGGCGGTCACCGAAGCGGTCGTGACCTACGTCGCGATCGGCGACGACGGCCGGCCGATTCCGGTGCTCGATCACAAGCACCGCTGAGATGAGCGCGGCCGCCCCGGTCGTCATCACGGGTGCCTCGGGTTTGATCGGGACGCGTTTGCGCGCCGCCTTGCGCGCCCGCGGCACGCCGCTGCGCCTGATTTCGCGCGCAGCGCGCATCGCCGACGAAGCCGGGGAGGAATGGCTTGCGTGGGCCGACCTGCCGCGCGCCGTGCGCGGCGCCGCCGCGATCGTGAACCTCGCCGGCGAGCCCGTGGCCGGACGGCGCTGGACCGCGGCGGTGAAGGCGACGATCCGCGACAGCCGCGTCTCCGCTGGCCAAGCCGTGGTCGCCGCTTTGCGCGTGACCCCCGCCGAGCAGCGCCCGCGCACACTCGTGCAAGCCAGTGCGGTCGGCTACTACGGTTCGCGCGGCGACGCGCTGCTCGACGAAACCTCCGAACCCGGCGATGATTACCTCGCCGAGGTATGTCGCGCGTGGGAAGACTCGAGCTGCGGCGCGGAGGAGCTCGGCGTGCGCCGCGTGACGGCGCGCATCGGCCTCGTGCTCGCGCCCGAGGGTGGCGCCCTGCGCAAGATGCTGGCGCCCTTTCGCCTGGGTGTGGGGGGGCGTCTCGGCGACGGGCGTCAATGGATGCCGTGGATTCACGCCGACGATGCGATCGCCATGTTGCTCGCGATGCTTGACGACCCGCGTTGGAACGGGCCTGGGAACCTGTGCAGCCCAGATCCGCTTCCCAACTCGGAGTTCACCCGCGCGCTCGGACGCGCGCTCCATCGGCCCGCCGTCTTGCCGATGCCGGAGTTCGCGCTGCGCCTGCTGTTAGGCGAAGGGGCGGACCCGTTGCTACAGAGCCAGCGCGCAGTCCCGGCGCTGGCCCGCCGGCTCGATTTCCGCTTCGGCCACCCGGCGCTGGACGCCGCTCTGGCCGATCTCCTGAAGCGCTGATCCTGTCGCCCGGATTCCGGCACCGCCGATATCGTCCACAGGATGCTATTCCCGGCGCTCGCCCTCTCGCTCCTGACGGCTCCTCCCGTACTGAGCTGCGCACAAGGTACGGCCATCCAAGACGGCCTCGAGCAAGTGCGCAAGCAGATGGAGAAGCGCCAATGGGACCGCGCCTACACCGATTTGCGCGCGCTGCTCGACAAGCACGAAGGCAGCGAGGAAATGATGATTGAATCCGATTCGATCCGCGTGGACATGAAGCGGATCGTTTTCTGGCGCACGCATCAGGAGCCGGATCCCGCGACGCTCTTGTCCGGAGCCTGAAGAAGCTCAAGGACGGAAAGATCGAGATCAGCTACTCAGGCGACAATTGGGATGATTGGGAAACGAGCGAGAGGCTGTACGTCTGGCCCGGCGTCTTCGACGGTCCGTACACCGTGACTCTGAAGTTTCGCAATTCCCCCACCGACAAGCCGGTCAGCCTGGTCTTCGCGCTCGGCGAAGATCCGTGGGTGCGCGTCAGTTATGGGTTGAAGGATCCGATCGGCGATCAAGGGATGTTTTTTCCCGCGACCATGGAAATGATGCACGAAGATGGCAAGGAAGAGGAAGTCGACCGCAATGAAACCCTGCTGCCGCGCGCCTCACTCTCTGCCGAACTCAAGATGCAGGTCACGACTTCGAAGTTTCAGGCCTCTCTCGACGGTAAGAAACTCATGGATGGGAAGCGCGTCAAAGGCGACTATGGGCAATTCGGGATGTTCGCGTTCTCCCGCGCGGATGTGGCGCAAACCGTCGAAGTCAGCATCGTAGGCGAAATTCAACCGAGTTGGCTGCAGAACAAGGTAGACGCTGCGATGGAAGACGTACGCGCAGAGTTCGACGCGTCCTACGAAGAGGAGGATCACTTGCCCGCTTGGTTGCTCGCGCCGCGCGTGGCCGCCGTTCCGGTGGCGGACGGCCCGCCGCAACGAATCTATCCCGGGCCCGAGCTCGAAGGTGATGCACGCGACGCCTACCGCATCGAGATCGACCATCTGAAGTATCTCGGGGAAGAGGAAGGCCTCGATGCGCAACTCGCCCACGTCGATGAACTCGCGAGCGGAGGTGAAATATCCGCAGCATTGCTGAGCTTCATGCGCATGCGCGTGCTGGAAGACGCCGGGCGCTTCGAGCAGGCGATCGCAGAAGCGGAAAAAGTTCTCACCGAGGATTCCTCCCATCTTGCGACCCACGTGCGCCGCGCGCGATTGTTCTCGAGGATCGGCAAAGAGGGCGAAGCCGATGCCGCGTGGGCGAAGCTTGTTGCCGCTTTCCCCGGCTCGATCGACGCGGTGGAGGAATACATCAACTACTTGATCGAGCGCAACGACATTGGCGGCGCGGCCACCGTGGCCCGCGCGGCGGCATTCGCCAGCGTTGAGTCTGCGGCACGGCTCGACTGGCTGCGCAAGGTTCTGCTGATGGCGGACAAGGGCCCCTCATTCGAGCGCAGTTTCGAGCACAGCAGCGAGCACTACATCGTGCGCTCGGACATCTCCCGCGAACTCTGCTCCGAAACGGCAAAACTTCTGGAGAGCGCCTATACCTCGTACTCGGTTCACCTGCGCCGCGTGTCAGGCATCGAGAAGAACAAGTTCCGGGTTTATCTGTTCTCCGGAGAGTCCTCCTACAAGCGTTACGCCGACGAAGCTTTCGGCGGACGCATGGAGAACACCGCAGGCGTCTACAGCAGATTGGTGAAGCAATTATTGATCTGGAATCTGCCGGACGCTGATGAGCGGCGACACACCGTGATCCACGAAGGCTTTCACCAGTACTTCGATGCACTCACCGAGGAGACGCCGCGCTGGCTCAACGAAGGCATCGCCCAGTACTACGAGTTGGCCGACACCGTCAACGGCAAGTTCACGACCGGTCAGGTGGACGCGCGCCAGCTGCGCTATCTGGCCGAGACCGGCATCGCGCCGCTCGCCGAGTTCTTCCAACTCACCGCTGCCGAGTTCATGGACGCTGAGACCGTCACGCGCAACTACGCGCAGGCCTGGGCCTTCGCGCATTACTTGCGGCACTCAGGAAAACCGCGGGCGGCGATCTACGAAGCGCTCTTTAATGGCCTGTGTGACGGCATGTCCGCCGACGGGGCGGTGCGCGCTGCCTTCGCCGACGTGGATCTGGACGCGCTGGAGTCCGAGTCCCTCGACTATCTGGACAAGTTGTCTGGATCCTGAGGCAGTCAGGATCTAGTTATCCTGCGCGGTCCAAGCCATGGTCCTCGAACTCAACCGCTCCGAGCTCCATCCTGACCCGATCGAGCAGCTCAAACGCTGGCTGCGCATCGCGAAGGAGTCCGTCAACCCGGAACCGACTGCGATGACGCTCGCCACCGTCGATGCCGAAGGCCGCCCGGCGACGCGCGTGGTGTTGCTGAAGGAAATCGCTTCCGAAGGGCTGGTGTTCTTCACCAACTACGAGAGCGACAAGGCGCGGCAGCTCGACCACAACCCGTGGTGCGCGTTGAACTTCTTTTGGCCCGAGACCGATCGTCAAGCGGGCTTTCGCGGAAGGGTGGCGAAGATCACGCGCGCGGAGAGCGAGGCCTACTTCTCGACGCGGCCGCGCGATCACCAGATCGGCGCGTGGACCAGTGCGCAGAGCCGCCCGGTCGCCGACCGCGCGGAACTGGAATCAAGGCAGTCCGCGATCGAACAGCGCTTCGCGAGCGGCGAAATTCCTTGTCCGCCGCACTGGGGAGGATTCCGCATCGCGCCCGAAGAGGCTTGGTTTTGGCAACGGCGCCCCGGACGCTTGCATGACAGGTTCCGCTACACGATGCTTCCCGGTCGTACTTGGCGCATCGAGCGCCTGAATCCATGAGCATCCCCACCAAGATCCGCATCCACGAACTCGCACCTTCTCCCAATTGCATGAAGGTGCGCATCGGCATGAACCTGAAGAAAGTGCCGTTCAAGACGATCGCCCAAGATCCGATGGATCGCAAGGCGCTGGTCAAAGCCTTCGGCCAACCGCTGACGCCGGCCATGCAGGCGGGCGACATGAAGTTGTTCGACTCCCACGCGATCCTGCGCTGGCTCGACGCCAACGCCAAGAAGGGTCCGAAACTCTTCTCGGCCGACTACGAGACGATGAAGGGGATCGAGGAGTGGGAAGTATTCGCACGCACCGGACTGCGCCGGGGCGCGCGCCCGATGTTCGGGATGGCCTTCGGCCGGATTCCGGTGACCGACGCCGCGATCGCCGAGGCGAACGCGGCGTGGAACGAGGACACCGCCAGCATCGAGAAGGCGCTCGAGGCCAGCCCGTGGCTGATGGGCGAGCGCATCAGCGCCGCCGACGTGATGGTGGCTCCCGGCCTCTACTGGGCGTCCGGCCCCGAGCACGCCGCAGCGCGTGAACTTCCCTTCTACGACATCATGCGCCGCTTCGACCTCGGCCCGAACCGCGAGCGCACCCGCGATTGGGTGGCGCGCGTGATGGCCTGGGATTGCTGGGTGAATCCGGCGGCGGCGGGCAAGAAGTCGGCCAAGAAGGCCGCGAAGGCCGCGAAAGCGAAACCCGCAAAGGCAAAGAAGCCCGCGAAGGTGGCGAAGCAGGCGGCCAAGCCCGCTAAAGCCAAGAAATCCGCGAAGCCGGCGAAGGCCAAACCCGCGAAGAAGCCGGCGAAGGCGAAGCAGCCCGCGAAGGCCAAGAAGTCCGCCAAGAAGAAGCGCTGAGGGCTCAGCCCTAAGGCTTCTGGACGGCGCGCGCTGCAAGAGCAGCGCGCGCCATTTTCATTCTGAGTTTGGTTTGAGCAGCTTGTCCGGCACCGGACGAAGATCCCAGACCAAGCCAAACGCGGCCATCGTGCGCAAGAGGTAATAAGAGAGGTCGAACTCCCACCAGAAGAAACCCTGCCGCGCGGAACCGGGGAAGCGATGGTGATTGTTGTGCCAGCCTTCTCCGAAGGTCAGGAGCGCAAGCCAGAAGTTGTTTCGGCTGGTGTCCGAGGTCTCGAACCGGCGACTGCCGAACACGTGCGCCAGGGAATTGATCGAGAAGGTGGTGTGGTACAGCGCCACCGTCGAAATCAGGAACCCCCACACGAAGAGTTGGCCCGGACCGGTGCCGAGCCCCGGCGCCCACCGCTGCAACGCGAAGCCGAGCGCGACGGTGAAGGCTGCGAACAACACGGGAGGAATGATGTCGAAACGGTCAAGGAAGCGCAGTTCCGGGAAACGCGCAAAGTCGCGCACCTCCTCGATTCGCGTGTGGCGATTTCGTTGCTCGAAGAACCAGAGCCAGTGGCTGCGCCAGAAGCCTCGCTTCGGGCTGTGCGCATCCTGCTCCTCGTCGGAGAAGCGGTGATGTTGACGGTGGTGCGCCGCCCACCACAAAGGGCCGCGTTGGGCGCAGGCGGTGCCGACGAATGCCAGTACGAACTGCACGGCCCGCGAGGTCGAGAAGGCGCGGTGCGAGAAGTAGCGGTGGAAGAAGGCCGTGACCGCGAATTTGCGAACCAGCCAGGCGCCAGCGGCGAACCACAGGGCGAAGGGACTCCAGCCGGTCCAGATCACGGCCACACAGCCGAGGTGAAGCGCAAGAAACGGCAACAAACGCGTCACGGAGATGCGTTGGCTGTCCTCGCGAGGCACTTGCCAAGTATCAAAGCGGCGTACGAAGGCGCGACCGGAGCGTTGCAGCAGGTTCATCGAGCGAAACGGAATTTCACGATTTGACAAAAACGAATTTCGGCATGCTCAGCGAACGTCTACGGAAATTCCTCTTTCCTTGCGCCGCATGCGGCATCAGGCCCCATACTCTACGAGGTTGGGGGCGACCCTACGGCAATCCGGCGCAATTCACCTGCCTAGGGGCATCGACGCTACCCCGCTGCCGCTGTTTCACGCCGAGGCGTCTAGAATTGAGCTCCATGCCGCGGCGCCTCACCCGGACCGTGCGAGTCGGCAGCCTGCTGCTCGGCCACGAGCATCCGATTCGCGTCCAGTCCATGACGACCACGGACACGCAGGACGTGGCCGGCACGATCGCGCAGATCGAGCGCTTGGTGGCCGCAGGCTGCGAGTTGGTGCGCGTGACCGTAAACCACGACAAGGCTGCGGACGCCTTGCCGGCGATCCGCGCCGCGTGCACGGTGCCGCTGGTCGCCGACGTTCATTTCACGCACCGTCTGGCCCTGCGCGCGATCGCAGCGGGCGTGGACAAGGTGCGGCTGAATCCGGGCAACGTCGGCAGCTTGGACCGGGTCCGCGAAGTGGTGAGGGCGGCGAGCGACGCCGGCGTCGCGTTGCGCATCGGCGTGAACTCGGGCTCGATCGAGAAGGACCTACTCGAGAAGCACGGATGGCCGTCGCCGGAGGCGATGGTCGAGAGCGCCGTGCGCCACTGCGAGACCGTCGAAGAGATGGGCTTTCGCAATTACGTGGTGAGCCTCAAATCCACCGACACCCACACCGTGCTCGGCGCGAACCGCATGTTCGCCGCGCGCAGCGACGTGCCGCTGCATCTCGGCGTGACGGAAGCCGGGCGTCCTGGCTATGGATCGCTGAAGAGCGCGGTCGGGCTCGGCGCCTTGTTGATGGAAGGCATTGGCGACACCATTCGCGTGAGTCTCACCGGCGATCCGGTCGCGGAGATTCCGGTCGCTTACGACATCCTGAAGGCCTCCGGCGCGCGCGTCACGAGTCCCGAATTGATCGCGTGCCCAACCTGTGGGCGCATCGAGATCGACCTCGAGAAATTGATGAATGATTTAGAGGACCGGCTGCGCGGCGAAACCGTGCCGGTCAAGATCGCGGTGCTCGGTTGCGTCGTGAACGGCCCTGGCGAGGCCAGTGAGGCCGACATCGGCATCGCAGGAGGGGGGGGCAAGGGAATCCTCTACCGTAAAGGCAAGCAGGTCCGCATCGTGAAGGAAGAGGACATGCTCGACGCGCTGGTGGACGAAGTGCGCGCCTGGAAAGCCGAACAAAGCGCTTAATCGGCGCCTAGAGCGCTATCCTGTAATATTATCGATCGGATTCCGCCCAGCGGAGCCCTCCCTCACATGAGCATCTTCGCGTTCGTCGCGGCCTTGGCCGCATTGCAGCTGCCGCCGACGGCAGCCTCCGAGGCGCCGCCGCGCCCGAACGTCCTGCTGATCACCATGGATCAGCTCAGTTATTCGTGGATTGGAGCCTTGGGATCCGGGTTTCCGAAGGTGGACACGCCTGCGTTGGACCAGTTGATTGCGGCCGGCGTCACCTACCACCGCCATTACACGGAGAACGAGGTCTGCCATCCGTCGCGATGCACCATCCTCACGGGCCGGCCGCCGGACTGCCACCGCGCGCTCGACAACAACGTGACGCTGCCGGAAAGCGAAGAAACCTGGGCGGAAATGCTTCAGGCGATGGGTTGGCGCACTGGCGCATTCGGAAAGATTCACAGTTTCTCCGAAGGCGCATGGCAAGGCTTCGATGTCGCGGTGGACAAGGAACAGATCGATGCCTGGCTCGCAACTCAGGGAATCTTCCTCGAGAATCACGTGGTGTGGTTCGACTTCGGGCACCGCACCGGAAAATTGATCGTCCAAGCCCGATACCAGCCGGAAACCATCGTCGCGAACCTCGCGATGGATTTCATGCAGCAGTCAGGCTCTCAGTCCTGGTTCGCCTACGTCAGCTTCAACAACCCGCACCCGCCGAGCGTTGCGACTTCCGAAGCGTGGACGGGCGTGAATCCGCTCGACGTACCGAACATGACTCCCGAGCATTCTTTTTTCATCGGGAAGCCAGCGTTCACGCTCAACCGCGCGCTCAGCCTCTCCTTCCCGGATCTCGATCGGGACAAGGCGCGCCTGCACTACGCGGGCTACGTGGCCATGATCGAGGAGACCGACCGCCAGATCGGCCGAGTGCTGAACTGGGTCGATCAGAACGTCCACGATCGGCCGACGATCGTCGTCTTCACCTCCGACCACGGCGACATGGCCGGCCAACTCGGCCTGTTCGACAAACTGTTCGGACCCTACGAGTCCGCAGTGCACGTCCCGGCCGTGATCGTGATGGAGGGCGTACTTCCGGCCGGCGGTCGGGTGAACGAGTTCTCCCAACACGGCGATCTGCTTCCCACCGTTCTCGAGCTGCTCGGGGTGCGCATTCCGAGCAAGGTGAAGGGCAAGTCCCTGATCGGCCTGGCCTTCGGCGGCCCGCCCGTCCACAACTACGTGTTCAGCGGCCGCGAGCTCGGGAACGTCTCTCGGATGATTTCAGACGGCCTCTACTCGCTCATCACCCATCCGGGCTTGCCGTCCGAGCTCTACGATCTGCAGCTGGACCCTCAGCAGACTGAGAACCTCATCGATGACCCTCTGTACTTCCCGATCCGGGACCGGCTGGTTCAAGAGCTGAACCTCTGGCGGGCGAACGCCTGCCAATAATCGCGGTTTCAAGGCCGAGGTTGCGCCGGAAGCCCCGCAGGGCGATAACTAGAGGGTCCGCGCTGGCTAGATTTTGGCCCATCCGTCGCTCCCGGCCTCGCTGCTACCCTTTGCTGCTCTCCTGAAGGGCGCGGCGGCGGATTTCTTGCAGCTCGACGCCCCGCTCTACATCGCGCGGGCGCCCGGTGCCGCTGACCTCGTCGGGGGCCCGGCTGAGATGCTGGGGGGGGTCAGCGCGAGCATCGCGATCGGGCGCTCGGTCTACTGCGCGATCCAGAACCGCCGCGACGAGCGCGTCCGCGTGCGGATCCTCCGGGGCGTGGCCGGGGGCGGCAACCTGGAGTGGTCCGGCAAGATCAGCACCCTCTACACCAAGAAGGGACCGCCGCGCAGCCTTGTCGTGCTCAAGCAGCAGTTCGAGAACGACGGCGCCGGCTGGATGATGGAGATGGTCGCCGCGATGATCGGTCTGCGACGGACCCACCAGTTGAACACGCCGAAGGTCGGCTTCGACCTGGTGATGTGGGATCAACTGCCGGCTTCCGACGGCCACGCGCGCGCCGCCAGCCGCGCGACTGCGCTCTCGCTAGCCTTCAAGGCCTCGACCGGCCTCGACAAGAAGCGCGTCGATGGCGTGCGCGTGGCGCGCGCGGTGGCCTACGGGCAGCAAGAAGTGCTCGACCGGCTGATCGGTCTTACGCCGACGCTGACCGCCGGCGTGGCGCGCACCGGTTGCCTGCTCACGATCGACCACAACCTCGACCCGGTCATGAACTGGGTTCCGCTGCCCGACCACGTGAGCATCGGCGTCGTCGATCTCGGCCTCGGTTCTCTGGTGCCGGCAGCCGCGCTCGATGCGGTGGTGGTCGGAGCGCAGATGGCGCTCGAACGGCTCAATGCGGCCTTGGTCAAGGCCAAGCAAAATCCGCGCGGCGGCTGGGGCCAAGTCACGCCCACCGAATTCGAGGGCGGACTGCGTAACCACGTGCCGATCAAGGAGACCGGCGCTGAGTGGCGCAAAGATTTCCCCGACGTCGATCGCCCGTGGGCCTCGAAGGTGGACCTCGAGGCCTCGTATCGGCTGCGCGCGCTCGCGGAACACCACGTGCGTGAAGCCGGTCGGGCGCGGCGCTTCCTCGACACCATGCAGGAGTACGCGCGCTCGCGGCGCGACGAACACCTGATCGAAACCGGTCGCGCCATGAACGGATCGCAGCGCTCGCTCGCCGAGAAGTGCGGCATTGCGCCGGAGGCGGTGAAGGAATTCCTCGACCTGCTCAACGAGGGCGGTCGCAAGGCCGGCTTCTTTGGCGCGCGCATGGCGGAGTCCGGCGGCAGTCCGATGATCTGCGTGCTGGCGCAGGCCTCCGGCCTCGAAAAGCTGCGCGAAATCCTTCGCGACTACTCGAAGAAGCACAAGACCCACGCTGCGTTGTTGCCGGGCACGGGTCAAGGCGGCGTACTCACGGCTTGGTGGGAAGGTGTGCTCGAAACCTTGGAAGACGCGGACGACGGCGACCGCGATGCTGGTCCGAGCAAGGCGGTCGTTGCGAGTGACGATGATGCGTAGGGCGCGCGCGCTGCGCGTACTCGCGCTGCTGATGCCGCTGGCGGCTTGTGCGGTTCCTACGGTCCATCCCGCGGTGGAAGAGCCGGCCGAGGCTCGCCGTCACGAGATTGAAGACCGCGGCTTCGACGCGCTGCACTATCGAATCGCTCTGAACATTCCGGGCGATTCCGCGCGCTTCGACGGCGCCGTGGATTTGATCCTGCTGAGCAAGCGGCAGCTTGACCGCGTCGTGCTCGACGCCGCCGACATGACGATCACCTCGGCGCAGGCTGACGGAGTGGCCGCGAAGTTTCGCCACACCGGACCGCGCCTGGTCATCGAGCTGCCGGCGCCGCTCCCGGCCGGGCGCAGCACGACCGTGCGCGTCGAGTACCACGTGGAGAATCCGCTCGGCGGCGCGCACTTCTCGCTGCCGCAAGAATTGGGCACGCAGCACGTGCCGCAGGTGTTCACGCAGGGCGAGGACGAGCGCGCGCGTTTTTGGCTGCCGTGCGTGGATTCGCCGCACGAGCGCGCGACCCACGAAATCAGCTTGACGGTGCCGCTCTCTTGGGAAACGATCGCCGCCGGCCGTCAGGTCGAGCGCGAAACTCATCCGGAGACCTCCACCGCGACCGCCCACTGGACGATGGAACAGCCGATGCCGGCCTATCTGTTCACCTTCGCGGCCGGTCCCTTCGTGCGCGTCGAGGATCGCTGGGAGGACGTGACCATCACGCACTACGTGGAGCCGCAGGACGCGGACGCCGCGCGCGCCTCCTTCGCTTCCACGCCCGACGTGCTCGGCTTCTTCTCCGACTACACCGGCTTCCGCTACCCGTACTCGAAGTATGCGCACGTCGCCGTGCGCGACTTCCCCTTCGGCGGCATGGAGAACGTCAGCGCCACCACGGTGACGCGCGGCGCGCTTCATTCGGCGGCGGAACAGGCAGTTCATCCGACCTGGGGTTTGGTAGCGCACGAGGCCGCGCACCAGTGGTTCGGCGACTTGGTGACTTCGGCCACCTGGCCGCACATCTGGCTGAACGAAGGCTTCGCGACCTACTTCGGCAATCTCTACCAGCGGCACGCCGAGGGCGAAGACGCCTTCCTGTACGGCTACGGTCGGACGCTCGACGGCTACTTGAACGCCTGTCGGGGCGAGAACCTGCGCGCGCTCGTGAAGCACGAATACCGCTTGCCGATGGATCTGTTCTTCGACGGCACCGTCTATCCCGGCGGCGCGTCCCGGCTGCACCTGCTGAACGGCATGCTCGGGGAAGAGCAGTTTCGCGCGGGAATCCTTCTCTATTTGCAGCGCAATCAGTTTCAGTCGGTGACCACCGACGCCTTCGAGGCTGCGATGAGTCAAGCAGCTCGGCGTGACTTGGGCCCGTGGTTCAAGCAATGGGTTTACGCCCCGGGCTATCCGGAGTTGGAAGTGTCGTGGCGTCTCGACGCCTATGGCGATGCGAAGGTGGAACTGAAGCAAGTCCAAAGTGGGCGGGGCACGCCAGAGGTCTTCAACTTCCTGCTCGAGGTGCAATGGTGGGAAGGCACCGGAATGCACGTGCAGAAGGTCGAGGTGGATGAGCGCACCGAGTCTTGGACCTTCGATCTCGGCGAGGATTTCACCGGCTTCCTCGAATTCGATTCCTCCGCGTGGATTCCGGCGAGTTGGTCCGTGCATGAGACCGGCGCATCAACGCGCGCACGCGCGATGTACGCAGGGAGTCCGCGAGTGCGCGCCTTGGCGTGCCGCGATCTCGCGGCAGCCGGAGATGCTGCCGCGGTCGGTGTGCTCTGGGAAGTGGCGAAGCGCGATGCGCTCCCTGCGCTGCGGGCTGAGAGCGTCGGACTGCTCGATCGTTTCGTTGGAGCGGAAGACGTCGCGCAGCTCGTCGCCGCGTGGCGCGCGGAGAGCGTGCCGTCGGTGCGTTCCGCATGGTGGCGCTCGATCTGCCGGTTCGGCGAGGTCAAAGCCGCTCATGACCGCATGTCCGAAGTGCTCTACTCGAAGAGCGCTCTGGCGCAGGACCGCGCCGCGGCTCTGCGCGGCGTCGCCGCGGCGGCCGAAGAGCTCGCGCGAGTCAGCCTGCTGCGCTCCTTCGCCAAGGATGTCGAGGCCCCCGAGACCGTGCGCCTCGCCGCGATCCGCCAACTCGCCGCAAGTTTCCCTGGCGCCGAGACGCGCGGGTTCTTGCTGCCGATGACGTGGAAAGGCAACGATACGACTCTGCGAGCCGCCGCTCTGGGCGCGCTCGAGCCGTGGCTCGCCGAAGATCCAAAGCAGGATCCGGCGGTTGCTTCGGTGGTGGATTCTTATCGCATCGCCCTGCTCTCCCCGAGCGCGGTGCTGCGCCGCACGGCGGCGAAAGGCGCGGGACTCTACCCGCAGCACTTCGGCCCCCAGATCCGTGAGCTGATGGAGCGTGAGCCGGACACCCGGATTCGCCGTCTCCTCGAAGGCGTGCGCTAGACAGATCGCGAGTTCGGAGCGATCCTGAAGGGATCATGCTGCTTGCGCTCCTGATCCCCGTTCTGCTTCAAACTGGCAGCGCTCCCGATGCCGGCGGTTGGGGCGGACTGGGGCGGCTCGAAGCGATGCGCGCCGCCCCCGATGCCGGTTGCGTGTCCGCGGCGACGCGCGCTTGGATTGAGGAACAATTACGCGAGTACGAGCAGCGTTTCGGCCCGCTGTCACAGCCGGGATCGAACGCGCCCGCGGTGACGTACCCCTTCTTTCCGATGGGTGCGAACCACAACGAAGACGTCGCCGTCACCGGCTTCGTCGATCTCGATCCTGCGCCTTTGAACTTCTTCGATTTCGAGTGCGGGCCCAACACTCGCGATGGCCACGACGGTTTGGATGCGCCGATCCGTTCCTTCGAGGAGCAGTGGATCGGAGTGCCGGTGTTCGCGGCGCTGGCCGGAACCGTGACGGTCGTGCAAGACGGCTTCCCGGACATGAACCTCAACGGCAGCATGGCACCCGGCAACTTCGTGATCGTGGACCACGGAGGCGGGCGGCTGGCGCACTATTTCCATCTGCGCAACGGCAGCGTGTCGGTGGCCGTCGGGCAAGGCGTGCGGGCCGGGCAACAGATCGGTTTCGCGGCGTCGAGCGGCAACTCTTTCTATCCGCACCTTCACCTCTCAACCTACGACAACGGCGTGTTGACCGAGCCTTTCGCGGGAGCATGCCGGCCCGGTGGCAGCGGCTGGGTGGCGCAGCCCCAGATTTTGCACGACTTCCGCTTCCTGGACGGTTCACCGACCTGGCAGGACTTGTTCTTGCTCAACACTCCGCTGCCGTGGCCGCAACCGCGCGAGGGTGACTTCGCGAAGAGCGATGGATTCGTCTACTTCTGGTACTTGGCTCAGGCCTTGCCGCCGAACAGCACGTGGCGGCACGTGTTCGAGCGACCGAACGGCACCGTCGCCTTTGATTCCGGCGACATCGCGATCGGCAATCCCCTTGAAGAGCATTGGTTCAACGGCTTCTGGTACTTCTGGGTCAACGACATGCACACGATCTCGGGCCGTTGGCATTGGCGGCACGTCATCAACGGGATCGCGCGCGCGCGCGTGCCCATCGAGGTGGTGACGCAACGGACGCCGGGCTTCAATCGACCGCCGTTGCCCGTGTCGCTCGTTCTGGATCCGGCGTCGCCGGCTGCGGGTGAAGCCGTGTTCTGTCGGGTGCAAGGTGATCATCTCGTGGACGACCTCGACTACGACGTCTTGAGTTATCGCTACCAGTGGCGCGTGAACGGCGTGATCGCGCGTGACGTCGTGCACGCGGGGCGCGCCGACGCCTTTCCGGCGGACTTCGCCGGTCTCGGCGACACCTTGCAGTGCGCGGTGACGGTCTCAGACGGCGGCGCGCAGGCTGCCACCGTCGCGGTCGCGGCGGTGCTGGGCGGCGCGAGCTTGGCGCTGGCCGCACCGCTGCCTGGCGCGGCGGGCGTCTCGAATTCGTTCAT
>JAQBVK010000019.1 GCA_027623585.1 Planctomycetota bacterium | reverse complement strand
GGCCTCGGAGTCTGAGGGCCAGAGCTGGGCACCCATTGCAGATCTGAGGCCAAGCACAGAGCAACCGAGGAAGGACTTCGAGCGAGGGCTGAGCAGCTTGGCCGAGTCCCTTCGGCGGCACGGCATGATGCAGCCCATCCTCGTGACCCTCAGCGCGGACGGGAAGTACGAGATTCTGGCAGGGGAGCGCCGTTGGCGAGCCGCCGGCATGGCCGGCCTCAAGCAGGTGCCGATCCTGGTGCGGCAAGACACGCAGAGCGCAGGGGAAAGGCTCGAGCTCGCACTGATCGAGAACATCCAGCGCGAGGATCTCAACGCCATCGAGCGTGCCCATGCCTGCGAGAGGCTCGTCGAACAGCACGGCTACACGCAGGAGCTCGTGGCCGATCGCCTCGGATACCAGCGGTCGACTGTGAGCAACCTGCTGAGGCTCCTCGACCTCCCTGAGGAGCTTCAGGCCGATGTTTCACGTGAAACATTGACCGCCGGGCATGCAAGAGCCCTCCTCCAGCTCCAGGGCAGCCCCCTGCAGGCCGAGGCCCGCAAGCGCGTGCTTGAGGAGGGGCTTTCCGTTCGGCAGGCGGAGCTTCTTTGCAAGGAATGGTCCAAGAAGGGGGCCACACCCAAGCACCGTGCCCGACCGCGGAAACCCGCATGGGTGGTGGACTTGCAAGAGAAAGTCACGCGGCGCCTCGGGGTGCGTACGGAACTCCTCCTCCTCTCCAAGGGCGGCGGCAAATTGGTCCTCCACTTCCAGGACCTGGAACAGCTGGATCAGTTCACCCAGCGCCTTGGGGGCGGCTCCGAGGCAGACGAGTTGCTCGAAGGCTAGGCGGCCAGCCGGCGGCCCTGCTACTCGAGGATTCGCGCGCTGAGCACTTTGAGCTCAGCCGAGGGATCCGCCAATTCGAGGCCATCCTTGAGCGCTTGCCAGCCCTCCACAACCTTGGCGAGCACGGTGGTCTGCCCATCCATGTTGTAGGAGTTCGACAAGGCGAGTTGGAGGTTGTTGATGTCCTGCACGCCAGCCTTGCCCGGGATCATCCCCGTGGCCAGGGTGCCCTCCGAGTGAAAATAGCCGTACTTCCGTTCGATCATGAGGGCGGGCTCCTCCGCTCCCTCGACGGTCGGATTCTCATCGCCTTCGACCACTGCGGCTTCCAGAGCGGCCATCGTCATGGTCAGGCTCTGATCGCCCACTCGGCGCGCCGTCTGATCCGTGAAGCGACCGTCCGTGATCCACTGCTTCAGTGCGGTCGTGCCGTCGGGCGCGATGTCCTCGTAGAGGCCAAGGATAATGTCGTAAGTGCTTACACCGTCGAGACTTATAGAAATCGAGACGCGCCCTCCGGTCGGTTCCGGAGCGACCGGGTCCTTGGGAAGCTTCGAGGCTCCCTGATAAAGGCTCCGCAATAGAAAGCTCGCCATGTTCTCCTGCCCGGCCGGAGTGGAGATCATCACGTTCGAACTCTGGGCCAGGGCTTCGAGTTCCGGCTTCAGAATCGCGAGAGCGGCCGCATCGGAGAGGTCCGAGGCCGTACGCGCGGCGTTGTAGACCACCCATTGATGGATGCGCTCGTCCTTCTTCGACTCCGCGAGCTGCACCGCCAGATTCTCCATGCCCTGAGGGTCGCTGATCAGCGACCTGTGTTGGTCCCAGGACTCGGAGAGCCCGCTGAACTTCCACTTAGGCGCGTTCTCCCGGTAGAGCATGATCGCAAGGAAGACCACCAGCCCTCCCAAGAGGTACCAGACGTTGGCTTTGAGCCAAGCGTAGAGAGGGGTGTCCTGGAAGGTGAGGTCGTCCGACATCTGAAGGGCGGAAAGGATAGCGGCGCCGGTCGGATCTGTGGCCCAGAGCAAGAGTTCCGGGGAATCCGCGACCGACATTCGCGCCGGTCGTGCGTAAACTACCCCACTAGATCTGCATTCGTGAAACAAAGTCGCCGCATCTTCCTCCCGATGGCCGCCGTGCTCTTCCTCGGCGCCTGCCAAGTTTCCCCCCACAGCCTGACGTCGGACGCCAAGCCGGTTCCGCCGAGCCTGGCGGATCGTCTCTCAGGGGACACCGTTGTCTATGTCTCTCTGCCGGACATCCAGTCCATGCGCGAGAGCATGCAGAAGTCCACTCTGGCCCGTATCTTCAACGAGCCGGACATGCAGAGCTTCTTGGGCGGCATGCTCGGCATGCTCGATCAAGCCTGGGATCAGATGCGCGAGATGGCGCCGTCACAAGGCATGCCCATTGAGTTGAGCCACTGGGAGGCGCTGCGCTCCTTCGAGGCGGGCATCTCGATTCGGCCCGATCCGCAGTCGGCACGTATCTTCGACAGCCCGCCCCACATCCACGGGATCGCGCGCCTCGGCCTCGCCGAGGGTCTCGGCCCGGCCGCCTTCGGTTTGATCGCCTCGGCAGTGGCCGAAGAATCCGCAATCGTCAGCGGTCCCGGCGGAAGCTCGGTCGTGCTGCTGGAAGAGATGGAAGACGGGCTCACCGTGCGCGCGACTCTGTCCTGCACCGACTCGGCTGTCGAGCTCGAGTTCTTGATGGGGGAGCGCGGTGAAGGATCCTTGGCCAGCACCGAGAACTACCGCCGCGCCTGGAACCGCAACATGAGCGAAGGCGCCGCCTTCTTCGGCTTCCTTCGCATCGACAAGATCCTGAGTTCCATGATGCTCGGCCTCAGCGATGAGCAGCCCGAGATCGCCGGCATGTTCAAGACTTTCTTCGAGGAATGCATCGCGCCGATCCAGAGCATTTCTTTCGCGTCCGGCTGGTCCGACGAAGGTTCGTTCATGAACACCTTGCTCGATCTTGACGAGAGCGCCGGCGCGCGCTGGCAGCCGGTGGCCGCGGACAAGACCTTGGCCTCCTACGTGCCGGAAAATGCTTCCTCATTCTCGATCATGGGAGCGGACTCCGATCCGTGGATGCAATCCATGCTAGACCTGCTCGATCGCGCTGCGGTGATGCAGCCTGAGGGCCTGCCGATGCCGCTCGGTGAAATGATGGCGATGCAGGCGCCCGAAGTCCATTCCTGGTTGCTCGGCGAGCACCGCCCGGAAATGCAGAGCGCGATGCTCGGCTTCGGCAAGCGATCCTTCTCCTACTCCGTGCCGACCGGCTCGTTGGGCGCCGACGCCTTGAGCTTCATCGAACTCGATGACGCCGCGGCCATGTCCAAGGTGCTCGAGCAATTGATGCCGCGGCTCCGCCAAGTGCTGAACGAAAGCGAATCGCCGGTCAAGCTCCAAATGCGGCGCGTAAAGCGTGAAGTCGAACAGCCCGACGGGAGCGTCACGGAAGTGGCCGGCCCGGCGTACTACTGGATGGATTTCGAACTTCCGCCGCAGGTCGCGCAGGTCATGGCCATGATCCAACTTGAACTGCAGCCGGCCATCGGCGTCGCGCCGGAAGGGTGGATGGTGATGTCCATCTCGAAATCTTCCGTCGCCTCGATCTTGCGCGGCGGCATGCGGAAGCCGGAAAACAGCATCCTCAAGAACAAGGAAGCCGCGCACTTCCTGACCAGTCTTCCGAGGGGCGCCAACAGCGCCCCTCGGAGCGATCCGCGCCCGGCCGCGTCCGCCGCACTCGGCATGATTGCCGGCATGCTGCCGATGGTGAGTGGCTTGGTCGGTGGCGAGCTGCCGGTCCCGGTGGACCTCGCCGCTTTCCCCGGACCGGACACCTTCGTGCGCAACATGCGCACCTCCGAGTCCTGGGCTTGGCCGCTGCGCGGCGACTACATGAGCCGCAGCATCGGCAGCATGAATCTCGCCGACCTCTTCACCGTGCTGGCTGCTGCGGCCGCCATCGCGCCGCCCTTCCTGATGGCCGTGCAAGGCAACGGAATGATGATGAAGGGCGACGAAGGCGGAGTCGAGTTCTAGGTGCTGCTCGCGATCCTTGCGGCGCTTCCGGCCTTGTTGCCGGAAGCGCCGCTCGCTTTTGCACAAGAAACTTCGCGTGGCGCGGCAGGCCCTTTCATGTGGGAAGCCTCCGATGCGGTGCTGGACCGCACGCGCGCGATCAGCGAAACCGCTGCGGAAGAACTCGGCAAGATCGAGGCCTGGCTCGGCCTGCCGCCTTCGCCTCAGGGCACCCTGACCTGGGTCGAAGATCGCGAGGCCTTCGAGCGCGCGCTCGGCGGCGATGCGCCGCAGTGGTTCGCCGCAGTGACGATCCCGGGCCAGCGCCGCATCTTGATTCAGACCAACAAAGCGGTCGGCCAGACGCAGCTCCGCGAAACCTTTCGTCATGAGCTCGTGCACTGGGCGATGATCGGCGTCGGCGCCAACGCCTGGTCTCAACTCCCCGCCTGGTTTCATGAAGGCGTGGCCGAGACCTGGGCGCGCACCGATCCGCTGTCTCAGTACGCCTCGCCGCTCGCCTGGCGCGCCTTCCGCGGCGAACTTCCGCCCTTGAGTCGATATCGAGAAGGCTTCGGCCCCGAACCGCTCGGCGCCTCGGAGGGCTACGCGCTCGGCTACGCCTTTGTGAAGCGACTCGTGCGCGTGCACGGCGAGCGATCTTTGGCAGCAGTGCTCGCCCTAGTGAGCGTGGGGAGCAGTCTGGACCATGCCCTGGTCGAGACCACCGGTCTGAGTCTGGTCACCCACGAGGAGGATCTACGCCGTGAGCTCGGCTCGTGGAGCGCCTTGCTCGCGGAGATCTACCCGCAACTTTTCCTCGGCGTCGCTCTGTTCGCGCTCGTGACGATGCCGATCACGCGGAGAATGCGCCGTCGCCGTCGCCGCGCCTTTGAAGAAAAGTGGGCGCGCGAGGACGCAGAACTCGCAGACGAGGACGGCGAAGAGGATGATCGGTGGATCCGATTGCCGTGACCCCGCCCGACTCGCCCCCCTCCGACGCTGAAGTGAACGCCGACTCCGCGCCGCGCAAGCCGCGCAGCGCGCGGAAGCGCTTCCAACGCCGCGCGGGCACTTTCCTCATGCGCGCCTTCGGCCCCTTCCTCGTGCGTTTGCTCGCTCGCTCGTGGCGCGTGCGTTACGTGAACTCCGAAGCGCGCGATCGTCGCGACACACGCGGCCACTTGCCGGTGTACGGCTTTTGGCACCAAGACATCCTCGCCGCGGTCGGCACTCACTTCGGCTTGCCGGTGCGTGTATTGGTGAGTCTGCACCGCGACGGCGAGACGATCGCGCAGCTTGCGGAAAAACTCGGCTACCAGACGGTGCGTGGCTCCACCTACGGCGGAGGGTCGGAAGCGCTGCGAGCCATGGCGAACGAGGCCATAGAGTGCAGCGACGGGTATGCCTTCACGCCGGACGGACCGCGCGGCCCGGCGCGCTCGATCGCCCCGGGCATCGTCGTGCTCGCCGCCAACACCGGCCGCCGCTTGGTCGCGGGAGGATTCGCGTTCTCCTCTTGCTGGCAAGCGCGCTCTTGGGATCGATTGGTGTTGCCCAAGCCCTTCTCGCGAGTGGTGGTCGCCTATGAAGAGCTTGAAGTGCCGGTGCCGGAATGTGGGCGGCCGAGCGCGGAGCACGATCGCATGCGCGTGCGCTACGGCGAGGCGATGGACGCCTCTGAGCGACGCGCGACGCAAGCGATGGAGGAATGGTTGGGGCGTCCCGCGGCGGAGGTCGCGCGCGCATGAGTGCAACCTTGGTCTTCGAACTCGACGCCAAGGCGGGCGAGGCGCTCGGCGCAGCGCTGCGGCGCGCGAGCTTTCGCTTCACGCCCCTGCGCCATGCGCTGTTTCAAGCGCGCGGCGAAGGCGTGGTCGTGAGCTTGTACGCCAGTGGCCGCTTGGTCGTGCAGGGTCGCGACGCCGAGGCATTCCACACGCGTTTCCTTGGCGATCGCGCGCCACGCACTGCCGCAGCGGCGCCGGGCGGTGACGATCTTCCGCCGGCCGCCGGCGCGATGGGCTCGGACGAAGCCGGCAAGGGCGACACCTTCGGACCCCTGGTCGTGGCCGCCGTGGCGCTCGACGAGGCCACCGCGGTAGAGGCGCAGAAGGCAGGCATCGCCGATTCGAAGGCGCTCACGGATACGCGCGTGCGCGCGCTCGCCGAGCACTTCAGTACGCGGCTGCCGCACGAAATTCGCGTGCTTCCGCCCGTGGAGTACCACGCTGCATGGGTGGCTGCGGGCCGCAACGTGAACAAGCTGCTCACGCGCTTGCACGTGGAGTGCCTGGTGGCCTTGCGCGCGCGTTCCGGCGCCGCGGTAGCCGTGGTGGACCGTTTCGCCGCGGACTCACCGGTGAGGCGTGAACTCGCGCGACTCGCTCCCGGACTCCGCGTCGTCGAGGTCCCGCGCGCTGAGCGCCACGCGGCCACGGCCGCGGCCTCGGTGTTGGCCCGCGCAGCTTTCCTCGATGGAATGGACGCGCTCGAGAGAGAATGGGCCGTGGACCTTCCGCTCGGCAGCGGCGACCCCGTCGGGCCAGCGTTGCGACTCTGGGCAGAGGTGCACGGCAAGGACACGCTGGGGCGCGTCGCCAAACTCCACTTCAAGAACGTGCAGAAATTCATCAACGATGGACGCTGAATTCAACTTCAAGCCGCCCGCGCACGGCGGCCAGGCGCGCGAGTTCGTTGCGCTCGGCGTCGCGGTGCTGTCCGTGTCCGACACGCGCACTCTCGAGAGCGATGCTTCGGGCGCGTTGATTGCAGCGGAGCTGCTGGCCGCCGGCCATCGGCTCGTCGAACGCCGCGTGGTCCGGGACGACGGCGCGGAAATTCGCGACGCCGTGAACGGCTGGTGCTCGGATCCTCTGGTGCGAGCGGTCATCGTGACCGGCGGCACCGGAGTGACGACGCGTGACGTCACGCCCGAAGCCTTGGAGCCGCTGTACGAAAAAGTGCTGAGCGGCTTCGGTGAACTCTTCCGCATGCTCTCCTACGCCGAGATCGGCGCGGCGGCGATCCAATCGCGAGCGAGCGCGGGTTTGGTGCGCGGACGCGTGGTCTTTGTGGTGCCGGGCTCGACCGGAGCCTGTCGACTCGCGCTCGAAAAAATCATTCTGCCCCAACTCGACGCGCGCACCAAGCCGTGCTCCTTCGCGGGCTTGTTGGGCTGAGAGCTACTCGCTCGGCCCGGTGTCCGGCGGGCGCTCGCTCTCGATCGCCGGCTTCGCTTTCGGTGCGGGATCCGCCTTCGGAGTCTCGGCATCGAGTTCGGCGACCTGAGGCTCCGCGTCGGCCGCCGGGCCGGCGGCGTGATCCATGTCGCGGCGCCAGCGCGGTTCCTCGACGCGGAAGTCGGTCTCGCGTTTGATCTCGCGCATCGCTTCGTCGATGCCGGATTCGCGTTTGAATTCGTTCACAGAGCGGCGCAGCTTGATCCACACCCGGCCGAGCTCGCCGAGCACCTTCGGAAGTTCGCCTCCAAACAGCAGCAGGCCGACCAGCGCGATCAGCGCGAGCTCCATCGTGCCGATGAAGGCCAGCGGCGCCGTGGCGACTTCCATGTCGCGATCTTACTGGAAGCGCAGCCGCGCAAGTCGCTGGCTGCCGTAGGGGTCGAAGAAGAAGCGCGGCGTGATGTTGAAGTACACGCCCACGTCGCCACTGACTTGACGGCGCGAGTAGCCGAGTTCGAAGAGAAAGTCGTGCCCGTAGTACTGGACTGCGTAGCCGGTGTTTACCCCGGCGCTGCCCGAGAAATTTTCGGACTGCCGCAGTCCGATCGCCCAGCTCTCGGTGAAACGCCAACCGGCAAACAGCGTAGCGAAGGCATAGTCTTCCGGCGCGCCTTCAGTTTCGTAGTAGCTCACGCCGTAGAGGATGCGCTCGTTCGGGCGCATCGTGAGCCGCCCGTAGACCGACTCGGTGCGGTGCGCTTCGAGATCGCGGCGGAAGCGGCCTTCGGCGCGCACCCCCTCGAGCGCAGTGCCGCGCTGGGAAGGATTCCACGCTGCGCGCAGCTCGACGGGCCCGAAGCCGTCGTCGGCGGGCGCGATCCACGGTACCGGCCCTTCGAGCGGAGCGAGCGCTTCGCTCGCATTCAAGTAATAGGGCATGAGCAGGTCGAGATCGAGCCACGGTTCCAAAGCGCCGGGCGCGAGGAAGAATTGGCGCAGCGAGACCTCCGCGACCTGCCCTTCGTACAGGTAGTCGCGCCCGTCGAAGACTTGCGGGATCAGGTCCGCTTCGATGGCCTCCTCGCGCGCGCGCAGACGAATTTGCGGCACCACGCGGTGCGCCCAACCGTCGCTCCAACGCTTCTCCATGGCAAGGCCGGTTTCGATGAAGGCCTCGAAGCTGAGCTGGCTATCCTGCTCGACGCCGGGCGCGTCGTCCTCCCAAACGCTGCCTTGGACTCGCGTGCCTGGCCGGAAGAAGGCGCCGCCGGCGTGCATCGGCCATGCCAGCTCAGCCCATCCGAGTGCACGCGTGCGCAACGCGGTGGGCTGCTCGAGAAAATCCACGGCTCCCGGCGCAACCAACTCACGATCTCTCAAACGCAGGCGCGCGAGGGAGCCGCCGTATTCCACGGTGATCGGCAACTCCGGAGCGTGGCGCGCGAAGGCGGACCAGTCGAGCGCAGGTAACTCCTCGAGAGTTTGCGGCGCCGGACCAGGAGCGCGTGGATATCCGCCCAGCGGCGTCGCGCCCTGATCGTCGAGGCGCGGCGTCGCGCGAAGGTAACCGAAGGAGTCTTCACCGGTGCGGGTGAGGGCCAGTTCCGTGCGGATGTCCTCGCCGCCCGTCCAGTCGGGTCCGAAGAATTCGGGGTCCACCAGCGGATCGCTTGTGAGATCAATGTTGGCGAAGGCGCGCCACGACTCGTCCAACTGCCAGACGTTCTCCATGCGCGTTCGCCAGCGGTTGTCGGAATCGCGCCCGACTGAACGGC
Source organism: Planctomycetota bacterium (assembly GCA_027623585.1). Classification (GTDB taxonomy): domain Bacteria; phylum Planctomycetota; class UBA1135; order UBA1135; family UBA1135; genus JAQBVK01. Next base: position 6,957 of record JAQBVK010000019.1, on the reverse strand, counting down.
GCACGCCGGTGACGTCTTCGGCCTCGTCTTCGAGCGCGAACACGTCCCAACGGCCACGGTAGCCCGGCCCGTGCAGATCGAAGATCGCGCGTAACGGCAAGCCGCGGCGCGAACTCAACATGGGATAGAAATTCCAATCCACCGAAGTTCCGCCCCAGTTGGCGTCTCCGCGGAAGTTGAGTTCGAGCGCCGTATCGAAGCGGCGTGAGCGTTCGATGCGGGCGCCGCTCAGGCCGAAGAAGGATTCACCCGGGATGAAGTCGGGCGTCGGCAGCGGGATCACGTTTGCGCCCAAAATCTGCAGCCAACCCTGTTCCGGCTGCCAGAACAGCACGCCGTCCTCACGTCTGCTGACGCGCAGAGATCCGAGGCTCAGGCCATAGTGCGGAGGCTCGTCCGTGCAGGTGCTGAGGAAGGCCTCTTCGGCGTAGAGCGTTCCGTCTGGTTCCTCTTCGAGCAGAGTGGCGCGCAGCACCGCGGGCCAGCCGTTCGGTCCGACGGAAGCCGGCGCGAAGCGGATCCAGGCGTTCTCCAGGCGCAATTTTCCGGCGACGGGTTCATCGCGCAATCGTGAGCACTGGATCTCGATCTCGTCGGTGATGACGACGACTTCGCCTTCGAGCAGCAGAGACTGGATCAGGGTGTCGTCCTCTGGCAGTCCGAGCCCGGCGAGGAAGCGGCGACTCCAGAGCGAGGGCAACACTTCGCGGGTGGCAGAAGGCGTCTTCGGCTCAGTGGGGCGCAGACCACCATCTTCAATCGCCTGGAGATAGCGCACGGCATCGAGGCGAAGCACGGCGGTCTTGGCGCGAAGGCTCATGCCTACCGTGGTTAGCCGCGGCGCGTCCACCTCGTAGATGATCACGCCAGGCTCCTCGCGCGACCGAATCGCATCGGCCTCGAAGACCGGATCCTGCTGAACGGGCAGGGCGAGCGCCAGGAGGCAGAGCAAGAGGATCAGCGGGGCTGTTCGGGCGTGGCGAGCCGTACCGGACCCGACTCGATGAGATGCGAAAGCGAGTTGTATCGCAGCCAGACAGCGCGCACTTCGCGGCCGTCAGCGAGGCGGGCCCAGGCGGGGTGCTCTGGAGTTCCCTCTGCTTCGATCCATCCAGTGCCCTGATCGACTTCGATGCGAGAGCCTTCTGCGGTGATGTCTTCTCGCTCCAAGTGCGCATTGCCGCTCGCCTTCAACCAGATGAGCTCGCCGCCTTCGAGGCGCCACTCCAAACGGTTCCCGCGCCCTTGACCCACGGGAGAGGCGACCCGGGCATTCGTTTCGGCATAACCGCCGAATTCGGAGGCACGGAGGTGCTCAGCCCAGAATTCGTGCACGGCTCCGTCCTGTTGCGTGAAGCGGCCATGGGCGGCACCCTCCAAGGAGACCACTTGTTCGGCATCAATGCCGAATTGTCTGGCAGTCACCCAGAAGTCCGTGCCATCCTTCAAGGTTCCTTCCACCAGGGGCGCTGAGATTCTGCGTTCGAGTTGGAGGCCCTCGGTCGGCGACCAACTCGCGCGATCCACCGCGGTTCGGAGCCCGCCGGTTGCTTGGACTCCTCCGTCCAAGCTCCAAGCCCCCGTGGCATGAACCCGACGCGCCGTGCGCGCGCGCAACTCGACGGGCTCTCCCGAGAGACCCAGGGCTTCGGCCGGCAGCAGGAGCCAGGGTTCCCCCTCGAGGTGAAGAGCCTCCGCGTCGTACTCGGCGCGTCGGAACGAAGCCTGGGCTTCGCCTCCCGAGTCCAGTTCGCTCCACACCCGCGCCGGACTGCCCTCGAAGCGAAAGCTCTGCTCGCCGAGTTGCTTGAAGCGCTCGCCCTCGATCCGCATGCCTGGTTCCGACCACAGCAGCGCGCCGAATCCCTCAGCCCGGCGGCTTCCATCTTCCTCGACCCATTGGCGGATGCGTTCTCCGCGCAAGGTCCAAGGCAAGCCTTCGCGCTCGCCGCGCGCTTGAAATCCTCCCGTCAACTCGGCCTCACTCTGCGGAGTCACGGTGAGCGTCGGACCGCTGAGTTCCTTCAACATGCCGCGCGTGGGCAGTAGGCGCACGGCGCCATTTGCCGTGAGTCCTTGCTTCTCGCTCGCAAGCGCCTGCTCGGCGAGGGCTGTGCCCTCTGCGCCGTGCGCGAGCACCGATCCGTTTGCGTGCATGGTGCTTCCATCCCAGCGCAGCGAATCCGCGCTGACGAATCCGCGTGCGTCCGACGCCCACGCGCGGCCGTCCAACGAAACGCTGCCAGTCGCAGCGTCGTACACCGCGCTCTCACGTGCGATCGCGACTTGCAGCGGCGGCGCCCAAGGATGGGCGGCGAGTGGTCCTTCGATGCGCGCTTCGAGCAAGGAGCCGTCGACGGCGCTCCACTTGATTTCCGCGCCTTCGCCTTCGAAGGCGACGCGCGAGTCGGAGAGCAGCAGGGGGCCGCGTGCGCTTGCGGTGCGCGGCTGCCAGGCGCCCTTCACTCCCTGTGCGAAGCGCAGGTCGAGGCTGCGCGCAAGCACGGTGGCCGGCGGCAGATCTTTGCTGGCAGGGAGCGACGCGCGCACGCCACGCGGGCCTTCATTGAAGCGCAGCAGCAGCCCGCCGTCGTCGAGCGGCACCACCTCGCCGCTGGCATCGCTGACGCCGCGCAAGCTGCGGCCGAGTTCGTCCGTGAAACTCCACTTCACCTCGCCCTGCCATGGCTCGAAGCGCACGCGGCGACTCTTCGCGTCGTAGCTAAAACCGGCGGCGTTGAGTTCGATGTTCTCGGCTTCGAGTTTGAAGGGTCCGCGCGCGAGGATGGATTCCTCTCGCGGCCGCAACTCGGTCATTCCGCGAGCGCTCGCGGTCATGCGCAGACCGGGGCGGAAGCCCGGCAGGTCGAGCACCGGATCGCTCAGACGCCAAGTGCGGTCGAGATCAGGCGTCAACAATCCGCGGTTGCGCGTGAGCGGGATCCAGGCGCGAGGCGTGATCGCGATCATCGGAGACTCGCCATCGAGATCGTGCTGCATCGCCTCGATGCGCGTGTCGTGGATGGCCATGCCGGCCGCGTCGGGCACCGGATCTGAGCCGTTCACTTTCCATTGCGGAACACGCGTCGCACCGCCGCCGGCGTCCTCCTCGCGTTCATCGGTGATGAGCTCGACGCGTCCGAGGAACGCGACTTCCAGCGGACCGACGCCCTTCAAATTCATTCGAAAGCCCTCCGGAGTGGGCAATTCGGGCGCTCGCGTGGGCGCCGCGTGCGAGGCGAAGTCCGCGCTCATGGCGATCAACGCGGTTCCGGTGAGAGCGATTCCGATCCAGAACAGCGGCCTATTCACGGCGCGCGTTCGGCCGCAACCGATCTCGAGCGCGCGGCAAGCAGCAACGCGCAGGCCTCGCGCAACGCGCCGCCGCCGCCCGGCGCGCGCGTGATCCAGTCGGCGCGGGCGCGGATCTCCGCGACCGCGTTGGGCGGCGCGATGCGCAGGCCGGCGTGCGCAAAGAGCGGCAGGTCGGGCAGATCGTCGCCGATGGCGGCGACCTCTTCCGGCGCGAGTCCGCGGTCGGCGAGTAACTTGCGCGCGACTTCATCCTTGTCGGTGATGCCGAGCCAGATCTCTTCAATGCCGAGCCGGCGCGCGCGATGGCGCACCGCCTTGGTCGAGCGCCCGCTCACGATCGCGATCTCCAACCCGGCGCGCAATGCTTGCACCACGCCGTAGCCGTCATGGATGTGGAACCGCACGCTCTCGCTGCCGTCGTCGTGCACGCGCACGGTGCCGTCAGTCCAACAGCCATCCACGTCCGTAAGGAACAATTTCACGCGGGCGGCGCGCGCGAGCAACTCCGGCGGAAAGTCGGCGTCCGCGAGCCCAAGGCTCACAGCCGGACCTCCAGCAGATCTTGCACGTCCACCAAACCCACTACGCGTCGCGTGCCTTCAGCGACCACCGGCAATTGATCCACGTGCGTCTCGCGCACCAGGCGGAGTAGCTCTCCGACCAGTTGTTCCGTCGAGGCGTGGCGCGGAGCGCGCACCATGTGCAAGTCCACCGCTTCATGCAGCGGCAAGCTGCCGCTTCGCGCGAGTCGGCGCAAGTCGCCGTCGGTGAAGATCCCGAGCAGGTCGCCTTTCGCGTCGATGACCACGGCGGCGCCGGGCCGCCCCGGCGTCCCGGTCATCACTTCGAGCGCATCGCGCAGCGTCGCGCCGGTGTGCAGCAGCGGAACGTGCTCGCCGGTGCGCATGATTTCGCCGACGCGCATCAACTGCCTGCCGAGCGAACCGGCTGGGTGATAGCGCGCAAATTCTTCCCGCGTGAGTTCACGGCCTTCGAGCACCGCCATCGCCAGCGCGTCGCCGAGCGCGAGCATCATCGTGGTGCTCACGGTGGGGGCGAGGCCGAGCGGACAGGCCTCGGGCGCGTCGCCAAGTTCCAGGGTGACGTCGGCGTGATGGCCGAGCGGCGAGTCGGCATCGCTGCAGATCGCGATCAAGCGGGCGCCGATCGCGCGCACTGCCGGGACGAGTTGAACCACTTCGCGCGTGGAGCCGCTCTTGGAGAGTGCGAGCACCAAGTCCTCCGGCCGCAGGCGTCCGAGGTCACCGTGCAGGGCCTCGGCCGGATGCAAAAAGTGACTCGGAGTGCCGGTGCTGGCGAAGGTCGCGCTGATTTTCTGGCCGATCAGCCCCGCCTTCCCCATGCCGCTGACCACGAGATGTCCGCGACAGCCCAGAATCAGGGTGCACGCGCGTTGGAAGGGGTCGCCCAACCGCGCCGAAAGGGCGGTGAGCGCCGCAGCTTCCAGCCGCAGGACTTCGAGGCCCCGCGCCAGGGCGCGTTCAGGATCCAGTACCTTGTCCATGCGGGAACGGCGGACGCCGGGATCCTATTGTAAGGACGGCCGCAGTGGCCCAGAATTGACCATTTCATGGACATTTTCGTCCTCATTGGCGTCATCTCGATCGTGGTGCTCGCCCTCACGATCCACGAGGCGGCGCACGCGCTGACCGCGGACTGGTTTGGCGATCCCACCGCGCGCATGCTCGGGCGGGTCACGCTGAACCCGATCCCTCACATCGATCCCTTCGCGACGATCATGCTGCCCGCGATTCTCTGGATCGTGGGCTCGCCCTTCCTGTTCGGCGGAGCGAAGCCGGTGCCGGTGAATCTGGCGAACTTCAAGAATCCTTGGCGCGACAACGCCGTCGTGGCCTTCGCCGGACCGGCCAGCAACGTCCTGCAGGCCTTCTTCTGGTCCGGGTTGCTCTCGGTCCTGATCCACACCGGAGTCTGGAGCGAGGAATCGAGCGGCGTGACGATTCTGCAAGCCGGCATCCTGATCAACGTCGTCCTCTTCGTGTTCAACATGATGCCGCTCCCGCCGCTCGACGGTTCGCGCATCGTCGTGGCGATGCTCTCGCGCGATGCGCGACGCGGCTACCTGGCGCTGGAGCCGATCGGCATCCTGATCTTGTTGGGTCTGCTGTTCCTGGTGCCGCAGTTCCGCGAGCTCCTCGGCCTCGCCATCGGCTATGTCGGCGGCTTGGTGGCAGATCTCACTCGGCTTCCGATCACCTGGGTTCCGCCCATGCCGCAACGATGATCGAGCCCAAGGACCCCGAAGCTCCGAGGTCCGCCCGCTTCGGCGCGGCCACGGACGGCGACGACGAGGACGTTCTGGACTCGGCGACCGCCTTCACGGTGCACCTCGAGCGCGTCTTCCAAGGACCGCTCGACCTGTTGCTGCAGTTGGTTCGCGACAAAGAGTTAGAGATTCACGTCGTGAGCCTGGTCACGGTGTGCGACGCCTTCTGCAAGCACGTGCGCAGCATGGCGCACGTGGACGTCGACGAGGCGGCCGACTATTTGGTGATCGCCGCCACGCTACTGGCGATCAAGAGCCGCTCGCTGCTGCCGCAGGAGGAGATCGACACCGAAGAGGAGCTGTTCGATCCGGGCGCGGAGTTGGTGCAGCAGTTGCTCGCCTACAAGGAGCTGCGCCGCGCTGCCGACGAGTTGGCCGCGCGCCGCGAGATGCGCGCGCGTTTGCTGCCCGCGGGTGGGCGCTGGCTCGGCCGCGTCGCGACGCCGGAGCCGGAAGAGGCTGAGAGCGAAACCTGGGATCTGGGCGACGTTTCGGTGTGGGACTTGTTCCGCGTGATCGCACGGCTGGAGCAGGAAACCGGTTTCTTGCGCGCCCACCACATCCGCCCGATTGGCCGTCCGCTGCGCGCCTACGTCGAAGAGTTGTGGCTCCGGCTCCAAGAGGTGACGGCGACCTCGTGGAGCACCCTGATGGTGGAGTTGCGCGCGCACCGCGGCGACGCCGCCTACACCTTGGTGGCGCTGCTGGAACTTGCGAAGCAGCAGCAAATCGACGTCCACCAGGAGCAGCCCTTCGGCGACTTCGAGGTCCGCCGCGTGGACGGCGCCAGCGCGCTCGCGCTCGACGACCTCGACCGCTCCTTCGACCGCGCGGAGCTCGCCGGCGAAGCCGAAGTCGGCGAACTGGTCGGCGAAGAGCCGCTCTGAGAGTTAGAATCGGAATCCGTCACGAACGCCCTCCGCGGCCGAATCCCTGACATGTCCAACGTTCTCGAAGTCACCGACACCACTTTCGACGCCGAAGTCAAGAACAGCGCGACTCCGGTTCTGGTGGATTTTTGGGCGCCATGGTGCGGCCCGTGCCGCGCGATGGGCCCGGCCGTTGACAAGCTCGCCGAAGAAATGACCGGCAAGCTCAAAGTGGTCAAGCACAACACGCAAGACAACCCGGACGCGGCCTCCACGCTCGGCGTGATGGCAATCCCGTGCTTCGTGCTCTTCAAAGGTGGGAAAGAAGTCGCGCGCCACACCGGCGCGATGGGCTACCCGCAGTTCAAGACCTTCGTCGAGCCGCACATTTAGGGCGGCGGGGCGCTGGACTCGGACCTGCGCCTCGTCTTCGTCGGCTCGCCGCCGTTCGCGACCGCGGCTTTC
>JAQBVK010000018.1 GCA_027623585.1 Planctomycetota bacterium | reverse complement strand
TTCACCGCCACCGCGCGCGCGATCTCCATGCCGGAGTTCGCCTGCGAGAAAGCTTCGTTCGCCCCCACCACCGCGGTCATCGCGTCGAGGCTGGCGGCACGAAATCGCGCGTAGCCCCGCATGTTCATCACCAAGCCGACCAGACTCAAGCCCGTCCGCCACGGCGCGGTTTTCAGCATCGCGCAAAGTTCGTCCGCGTCGGCGAGCTGCGGAATCGCGTCCGGGCGCACGAAAGAAGTCACCTCTAGCGAATCCGGTCGCGCCGCCGCCAGCAGCCGCAGCAACTCCAGCTTCTGCGCCGTCGTCAGCGCGATGCGCTCGTTCTGAAGACCGTCGCGCGCCGCCACCTCGTGAACGAGCATCATGTGCGGCACCTCCTTGGCAAAAATCGACAATACGGAGTGCGACTCCGTATCACTTCGCGTTGGCCTGTGCGCGGATGCGGAGGTTGAGCATTTCGACGGCGACCGAGAAGCCCATCGCGAAGTAAAGATAGCCGCGCGGGATGTGGACTTCGGTGCCGTCAGCCACCAAGGCGACGCCCACCATCAGTAAGAAGGCGAGCGCCAGCATCTTCACGCTCGGATGCCGATCCACGAACTCGCTCAACGGTCCCGCGAGGAACAGCATGCTGCCGACCGCGATCAGGATCGCAAGCACCATCACCGGCAGATGCTCCGACAGGCCCACCGCGCTGATCACGGAGTCCAGCGAGAAGACCAGGTCGAGCACCATGATCTGGGCGATCGCGGAACCGAAACTCAAGGCGCGCGACTTCATGGCTTTCTCGCCATGCGGTCCGCCCGCGAAGTCGAGCATCGCGCTGATCTCGCTGGTGCCCTTCGCAATCAGGAACAAGCCGCCCAGGATCAGCACCAGGTCCCGCCCGCTGATGCCTTGGCCGAGCAGCGGCAGGGTGAACAGGTCCGCCGTGAGTCGCGTCAGCCACATCAATGAGAACAGCAGCGCGATCCGCATCAGCATCGCGGCGCCGAGCCCGAGCCGGCGCGCGCGCGCGCGCTGCTCAGCCGGCAACCTTCCTACGACGATCGCGAGAAAGATGATGTTGTCCACGCCGAGGACGATCTCCAACAGCGTGAGGGACAGCAGAGCCAGCCAGGCCTGCGGTTCAGAAGCCCAGTTCAACCACTCCATGGATGTGCGGCGAGGAAACTCGCCAGTGCGTCGACGTGTTGGTCGAGCGCGTATTCGGAACGGATGCGCTCGCGCAACCGCGCGCGTTCCACCGGGGAGCGCGCAGCAGCGGCGTTCAATAATGTAGCGGCGGCGGCAGCGGCGGCGTCCGGATCTTCACGCGGCGCAACCGCGCAGAGTTCCGAAGGGAGCAGTTCCCCGGCTCCGGCGTGCGCGGTGGTGAGCACGGGAACGCCCGCAGCTGCGGCTTCCAAGCAGACCAAGGAAAAAGAGTCGTACGCCGTGGGGTGCACGAGCAGATCGGCGCGCGCGAGCTCGGCGCGGAAGGAACCGTCCCACGCGCGCATGCGCGCACCGGGCGCCTTCGCGCCCAATCGCGACCACGCGCGCCACTCCAGGCGCGGGTAGCGCTCACGCAAGGCCTTCACCCAGCCAGCAGCCGCAACCAGGCCATGACGCTCAGGATCGCGGCCGCAGAACACGATCCGCAAGGGCCGGCGTCCGCTCAACGCATCTGCATCCGGCCCCTGCGCTTCCGGCACCGGCTCGAGCAATGGCAGCGGCAGCACCGCCACCTCGAGTTCCGGGCGAAAGGCATGCAAGGCGCGAACCACCAAAGGGGAAGGCGCTACTGCGGCTGCAGCCAGCCGCACGGATTCTTGTTCCAGCCGCAACAGCGCGCGCCGCCGCGCACTCGGCGGTTTCCCCTCACGATCCGCCCCGAAGCCGCCCATCGCGAACCACGTTGCGCCGCAAGCCTGCGATGCGCGCAGATCGAGCACTGCGTCGGCGCGCTCGCGCAGGGCGGCGCGCACCCGCTCATGCGCGTCCACGCGATCCCGCCACGGCCGCGGCAAGGGCCATACGGTTCCGGTAGGCACTGCCCGAGCGCCCCGCGGCGTCTCCACTTGCGCGTCGCGCGCGATCAGCAGAACGTCATGACCGCGCGCGACGAGCGCGGGCGTCGCGGCGCGCAGCCATGCTTCCAGCCCCCCGCCGCGCGGCTGCCAGCGGTCCAGCAGGATCGCGATGCGCACCCGATCAGCCTAGCCGCGCGGACTCAGCCGAACTTCGGCACGTGCGCGCTCAAACGCGCCGCTTTCGCGACGATCGCGCGCACCCAGGACTTTGCTTCGCGGTCGAGCTTCGACTTGCATAAATAGTTCAGCAGGAAACGCAGCCGATCGGCGCTCGTCACGCAGGGCGGCGCGCTCATGTGCAGCGCCGCGAGATCCTTCACCAACCAGCGCCGCAGCGGCGGCTGACCGCGATCCACGCGCTGCAAGTCGATGAAGTACGGGCGACCCCATCGCGGGTCCGGCGTCACGATCAAGTGGCAGCAATAGAAATCCTTGTGATAGAAACCGGTGGCGTGAAAGCGGCGCACCATGCCGCTGACGTCGCGCAGCAGCGCGTCGCGCGAGGCGCGCTGCCCCGCCCGATTCGGATCCGGATAGCCATCGGCGAGGAAACGATCGAGCGGCACGCCGGACACGTCCCGCATCAGCAAGAAGGAGCGCGGCGGACATCCGAAGAGGCTCGAGCTCTCGCCGAAGGCGACCGGTTCCGGCACGTCGAAGCCAGTTTGGCGCATCGCCATCATCATTTCCCACTCACGCCGCGCCGGACTGGTGGCGCCCCGGCCGAGGAAGGTGAAACGTCGCCAAGCCGGCACCGCGTGATGGACCTTCAGGTAAAGCACTCCCGCGGAGGATTCGATGCGGCGCGTCACCCGTGGACCGGCCACGCGAGCGACGGTCCCGCCCGTGAAGGAGAGCGCACCCTCCAGGGTGTCGATCCCGAGTTCGCGCATGACCGCGACATCGTCCTGCGCCGCGAGCAGTCGCCCCTGGTCGAGCGCGGTCGTGGTCCGACCGCTGACGCGATACTGCCGCGGGTCACGCCGCCCGCCCGGGCTACCGTACATGAGGCCATCTTCGAACGGCGAGAGCTGCCAGGCAAGCATCCTGTTCCGCTATCGGTTTTTGTCCGAGACCGCCTGGAGAAGGTACAGTTCCGGGATGGTCCGCCCGAGTCGGCCCCTTCAAGGGCGCGTGCGACCCCGCCCCGACGCGACCTGCACCCGCCAGAAGCCATGACGGAAGCCGTCACTGCTCCCTCCTCCGCGGCCGAGCACAATCCCTTCATCCAGATGCAGCGGCGATTCAACATCGCTGCCGATCTGCTCGGCCTGGAGAAAGGTCTACGTGAGATCTTGGTCACTCCTTCCCAGGAGATGACGATCTCGATCCCCGTGAAGCTGGACAACGGCCAGCTCCGCGTGTTCACCGGTTATCGCGTTCAGCACTCGATCGCGCGCGGTCCTGCCAAGGGCGGTATCCGCTACTCGCCGGACGTGAACCTCGACGAGGTGCGCGCACTCGCGGCTTGGATGACCTGGAAATGCGCGGTCGTCAACGTCCCCTTCGGCGGCGGCAAGGGTGGCGTGATCTGCGATCCGCGTCGGATGTCGATCGGCGAGAAGGAGCGGCTAACCCGCCGTTACACCTCCGGGCTGCTCGACCTGCTCGGACCCGAGCGTGACGTGCCCGCGCCGGACATGAACACCGGCGAGCGCGAGATGGCTTGGATCATGGACACCTACTCCTTGCACCGCCGCTCGACCTGTACCGCGATCGTGACCGGCAAACCGGTCGGTCTCGGCGGTTCCCTCGGCCGCACCGAAGCCACCGGCCTCGGCGTCGCCTTCGTGGTGCGCGAATCCTTGAAGCACGTCGGTCTACCCGCCACAGGTTGCCGCGTCGCGATCCAAGGCGCGGGCAACGTCGGCAGCTACGCGGGCCTGTTCCTGCAAGAAATGGGGCACCGGGTGGTCGCGATCTCCGACATGTACGGCGCGATCCTGAATTCCGCTGGCCTGGACATGCCGAAAGTCCGCGAGTGGCTCAAGGAGCACGGCCGCCTTGAGGGCTTCCCCGGCGCGGAGCCGATCAGCAACGCCGAGCTGCTCGAATGCGAGTGCGAGGTGCTGATTCCGGCCGCCACCGAAGGCCAGATCACTTCACAGAATGCCGAGCGCATCCAGGCCAAGGTGATCGTGGAGGGCGCCAATGGCCCGACCACGGCCTCGGCCGACGCGATCCTCGAACGGCGCGGCGTTTTCGTGGTACCGGACATCCTCGCCAACGCCGGCGGCGTCACGGTGTCCTACTTCGAATGGGTCCAAGATCGCATGGGCTACTTCTGGGACAAACAAGACGTCTTCGACCGCGAAGAGCGCGTGCTGGTGGAGGCTTTCAACAGCATCGCCGAGGCCGCCCAGCGTTATGGAACCAACGCGCGCATCGGCGCCTACTGCGTCGCGATGGATCGCGTCGCTTACTGCCTGAAGATACGAGGGATCTATGCCTGATTCCATTCAACCCGGCATGCTCGAAGAATCGCAAGCTCCGACGCCGTCGCTGGATCCCGAAGACGCCTTTGCCTCGATGATGGAGCGGTATGACGAAGCCGCTCAGCGCCTCGGTCTCTCACCCGACAACTACATGGTCCTGCGCGAGCCGGACCACGAGTACAAATTCGCGATCCCGGTGCAGGACGAGAGCGGCGAGATCGCGGTGTTCGCTGGCTACCGCGTGCGTCACAACCTGTCGCTCGGTCCGTGTCTCGGCGGCCTGCGCCTCGACACGAACCTGACGCGCGACGAGTTGCGCGCGCTCGCGGCGTGGACCACCTGGAAGTGCGCCGCGCTCAACATTCCCTTCGGCGGCTCGATGGGCGGCGTCAACTACGACCCGCGCGGCCGCTCCCCGCTGGTCACCGAGCGCGTCGTGCGTCGCTACACCGCCGGTGTGATGGATTTGATCGGTCCCGATCGCGACGTGCTGATCCCGGACCTGCACTGTAATGAGCAGATCATGGCCTGGTGCCTCGACACCTACTCGATGCACGTTCGCCACACCGAAAACGCGGTGGTGTTGGGCAAACCGGAAGGCATCGGCGGCACCATCGGCCGAGACTGGGCGATTGGACGAGGCGTGCGCGTGCTGATGGAGCGCAGACTCGCGGAGATGAACATCGCCGGACCGGTCAGAGTGGCCGTGCAAGGCGCCGGTCGCGTGGGCTCGCAAGTGATGAGGGAAGTCGTCGCCGCGGGTCACAAAATCATCGCGGTCGGCGACGCCCGCGTGAATCTTCGCAATGAAAAGGGCCTCGACGTCGAAGCCCTGCTGGCGCATCGCGCGCAGGCCGGCAGCCTCGAGGGCTTCCGCGGCGGCGATTCCCTCCGGGGTGACGAGCTGCTCGAGGGCGAATGCGACGTGCTGATTCCCGCCGCCCTGTCACGCCAGATCACCAGCCACAACGCCGCGCGCCTGCGCTGCAAGTTGATGGTCGAGGCCGCCAACGCGCCGACCACCAGGAAGGCCGACGGCATCCTGCAAGAGCAGGGCATCGCGGTGATCCCGGATCTGCTCGGCAACAGCGGCGCCTTGCTGATCGCCTACTTCGAGTGGGTGCAGAACCGCATGGGCTACGCCTGGCCCGGCGATCAAGTGGACGAGCGCCTGGTGCGCCGCGTCCTCGACGCCTACGAGCGGGCGCGCCAAGTCGCCGGACAGCACCAGGTCGGCCTCCGGCTGGCCGCCTGCATGCTCGGAGTGGAGCGCGTCGCCTACTTCGACCGCGTGCGCGGCGTGTACGCCTAGAATCACTCCAGGTGAGGGAAGTCCGGGACCGATGAGAGCGTCTCAAAGAGCGCGGACTCACCTCCTGCTCGATCCGATGAGGAACTCACGCACCGGCAAGGTCCAGGGCCTCGCCCTAGTAGTGGTGGCGGTGGCCGTCCTGGCTGCCGGAGCCGCCATCCTTTTCCTCGGCCCCGGCTCCGACCCGGGCTACATGCCGCCGATGGAAGATCTGCCCATCGTCAGCGCGCAGCCTGATCCGGCGCACCTGAATCAAGATCCGGGCCTCGCGCGCAATGATCCGCCGCAGCAGCCCACGCGCGCCGAAACAACCGCGCCGGAGCCGGACCGCGCCGTTGGACCGGTTGGCGCCAGCGTGCTCGGCAAGGTGATCGACGAGAGCGGCCGCCCGATCCCAGGCGCGCTGGTTTGGATCAGCGAAAGGTGGCAGTTCGGCGCAGCACCCACCGCGCAGCCGGCCAACGAAGACCCGCTCTACAAACGCATCACCGGCGCCGACGGCGTCTTCCTGTTCGACCGGCTTCCGGCGGGCATGGAAATGAACCTGTGGGCATTTCATGCCAATTACGCGCCGCGTCTCGGCTCGCCGTTCTCGGCACGCGATGAGGTACAGGAACTGCCTCCCTTGGTGCTCGAAGCCGGCGCCTCGATCACCGGCGTGACCCAGGACACGGGCGGCAACCCTTTGACCGCGCGCGTGGAATTGATTTACCAAGACACTGGCAACTTTCGCGCCGGCACGCTCGCCGAGCAGCGCGAGCAAGACCTACGTCTGGGCCGCTTGAAGGTCGTCGAGAGCGACTTCAACGGTCAATTCACCTTCCGCACGGTCGGCAGTGGTTCGATTTGGGCGCTCCGCGCGAGCGCCGAAGGCTACGCGACCGCCGAGATCATGCCCGTCATGATCCAGGCCGGCAAGTCCGCGGATCCGTACGAACTCGTGCTCGACACGGAGCACGTGATCGCCGGCGTCGTATTCAACGACGAACGCCAACCGATCGGCGGCGCGCAAGTCACGGCTTCACGCACCCAACCGCGGCCGGTCTTCACCACGCAAGGCGTGAGCGATGCCGACGGGAGTTTCACGCTGCGAGGCCTGCCGAATGGCATCTATGGTTTGGCCGCAGTTGCAGAGGGCTATGCCTACGGCAAGGCGCAGCGCGTCGAAGTCGATTCGGCTCCGATCGAAGTGATGCTCGGCCGCAAGGGCGGAGTCTCCGGCCGCGTCACCACTTCGAACGGCACGCCGTTGGCGAGCTTCCGTCTCGAATTGATGCGCACGCGCCGGAACACCGCGCAGTACGGCGACACCGGACTGAGTTGGGAGATCGCAGATCCGGACGGAAACTTCCGCATCGAGAGTCTCGATGCCGGAACCTACGTGTTGCTGGTCCGCGCCGCGGGAAACTGTTCCACGTACTCCCCGGGCTTCCAGGTCGGCCGTGACGTCGTGCTCGGCATCGACGTGCAGATGAAATCCGGCGGCCGCGTCGTCGGCATCGTGCGCGGAGCCGATGGCCAGCCGTTGGCGGGCGCAACGATCAGCGTGCACGGCTCGCAGTACCAACCCTCCGTCGGCACTGGTTTCTTCGGCGTCAGCAACGGCGATCCCGACAACGTGCCGAGTTCCTCCGCGATGAGCGGCAAGGACGGCCGCTTCGTGGTGGATCACGCGACGCCCGGTCCGATGCGGCTCTACGTCGAGCATCCCACTCATCTCGCGGAACTGCTCCCGATCACGGTCAACGAGGGCTCTACGAGTGAGGCCGGCGAGATTCGGCTCTATGCCGGCGGCAGCGTCTTCGGCACCGCGACGGATCAGCACGGCAAAGCTTTGAGCGGCGGCACTGTGAGTTTGACGCGCCAGGACGGCGACAGTCTCTTCCACACCAGCGCGCTGCTCGACGCACGCGGCAGTTTCCGTTTCGATGGACTGCGCGCCGGCACCTATGAACTTTTCGCGTTCCCGAGCGTCGATGCGCCGTGGTTTCCGCCGGAAGACGGCGTACAGAAGATCTACGTGACCGAAGGCAAAGAGCAGAAGGTCGATCTGCGCTCACAGACGCCGTAGAGCGGAAAGGGGCCAGCGAGGTTTGCGGGGGCGCGTAGGATGTTGCGCCAATCCGCACATGAAATGCCCCGCCCTTGCTTCTCTCTGCGCCGCGCTGCTGCTGCCGGCGCTCGTATCCCCGCTCGCCGCCCAGGCGGCCGATGAAATCCGCGAGCAAGATCTGCGCGCCCACATCGGCTTTCTGGCCTGCAGCGAGATGGAAGGCCGCGCCTCCGGCGAGCACGGCGGTCATTTGTCCGGCCGCTACGTGGAAGCAACTTTCCGCCGCCTCGGCCTGACGCCGCTTCCGGGGCAGACCGAGTTGCGCCTACCGTTCCAGGTCGGCGATCTCACTTGCTACAACGTCGTCGGCGTGCTCCGCGGCACGGATCCGAGGCTCTCCGAACGCTACCTCGCGATCGGCGGTCACCTCGACCACGCCGGCATCGGCGGTCCTGGTGCGATGGGCGGCCCCGGCGAAGTTCACAACGGTGCCGACGACAACGCCTCGGGCACCGCGGGCGTGCTCGAACTGGCCGAGTGGTACGTCGCCCACCCGCCGAAGCATTCGATCATCTTCATCAGCGCCGAGGAGCGCGGGTTGCTCGGCAGTGAGCACCTCGTGACGCAAAAGATCGTACCGGTCGATCAGATCCGCGCGATGTTCAATTTCGACATGATCGGCCGTAGCAACGGCTATCTGTTCATCGGTGGCCTTGGCACCGCGACCGAGTTCCACGATCTACTCGACCCGATTCTCGCCGGCACGCAGGACATGCGACTCGAGTTGGACGACCGCGGCGAAGCGCCCAGCGACAACACTTCCTTCTATCATGGCGGCATTCCGTCGCTGTTCTTCTTCACCCACATCCACGAGGATTACCACCTTCCCGGCGACGACGCCGAGAAAATTGACTACGCCGGAGAAGCGCGCATTCTGCGGTTGGCGCGCGAGATGATCGGCGTGGTGGACGCCGCTCCTTCGATCCAATTCAAAAGCGCGCCGGGCATGGGCATGCCCGCTGACTTCAATGAGAAGATGATGGCGCACTTCCAGAACATCCAGAAGCTGCAGCGCGCGCGCGGAAAGCTCGGCTTGCGCGTCGAGGAAGCCGCCGGCGGCATGGTCGTGACCTCGGTCGGCGAAGGCAGTTCGGCGGCGGATGCAGGACTGCTGGTGGACGATTTGGTGAAGAAAATCAACGGACGAGAAATCCACACCCAGCGCGATCTGCTGCGCGCCCTCGGGGCCGCGGAGAAAGGCTCCGAAGTCACGCTCCAAATCGAGCGCGCCGGCGGTCCGCTCACTCTGAAGGCCCCTCTGAAGTAGGCCGCACTCCTTCCGGATCGACCGCCGGCGCCGTAAACGCGCGCCAATGCGGCTCGGTGCGCGGCGGGTATCGCGGCTGACGATCGGGGAGAGCGATTTCGATGCGCTCTCCGGCGGCCACTCCCTGGAACTGCGCGCGCTGCTGGGCGCCGTCAAAACGGTCCGCAACGAAGGACGCCACGTGGAGTTCCGCATTACCGGCGCGACGCCACAGCAAGGAAGGCAGCGGGCGCGCGTTGCGCAGTTCCACCGCGGCCCAGCCCGGCCCCCAACGCACGCGCGCCGACGTTTCCCACCAACAGGGAAGGATTACGAGTTGTCCGTCGGCGTCGGCGCGTAGCACCCGCCCGGACCACAAGGGCACTTCAGAGGCGCCGCTCGCAGCGGGAATAGTCCCGCGCTCCGGCATCTCGTGCGCAGGCCGAGGCTCCCGCTCGCGCAACCATGGATCGAAGACCCGTACCTGGGCTCCGTCGTCCTGCGCGCAGAGCAGCCAGAGTTCGGAACGATCCTCGCGCCACAGCGCGCGCTCGAGGCCGCGCACCGGAACCGCCTCAGGCTCCTGAGCCGAGTTCAAGGCGACCGAGAGCCCGAGAACCGCGAGCAGGAAGAGGGCGCTCACTCGGACATCCATGGTCCGTAGCATAGGAGTCGATGATGCGCAGGCTCCTCCCTTGGTTATTGATAGCCGCGATTGCAGCGATTTTGGCGCTCGTTTTCTACGACGGGGCGGATCTTGCCGCGCCGGCCACCGGCGACCAGAGCGCGGATGAGGCGACGACACTCCAGCAACCCGCCTCTGGCGCCGCGCTCGACCCGAGCGCCCAACCCTCGCGCAGCGGCGCCACGGGCGCCGTGGTGGTCCGGGTCGTCGATGCAACGGGGAAGCCGGCCGACGC
Organism: Planctomycetota bacterium; assembly: GCA_027623585.1. Lineage (GTDB taxonomy): Bacteria > Planctomycetota > UBA1135 > UBA1135 > UBA1135 > JAQBVK01. Next base: position 5,702 of record JAQBVK010000018.1, on the reverse strand, counting down.
CACCCTGCACCTCCTGCAGGACGGTGAACCGGCGCGCGTCCAGGCCGTGCGCGGCAGCGCGCAGATCTTGCCGCCGCCGCAGCAGTTATCGGTGGTCGCCGAGTCGGGTGGAAGTTGGTCCAAGGCTGAGCATTGGTCGGCGTCGGAGCCGGGCAACTGGGAGTTGCTGCTTAGCCTCGGCGCGGAGCGCGGAGCCGGACTCAGCGTCCAGGTGAGCATCGACGGCGAGGGTCCCGCGGCCGGCGCGCAGGTCCGCGTACTGGATGGAACCTCGAGCGATCCGTGGCGAAGGATGTTGGAGGGCTTGGCGCTGCGTGCTCCGGACGACTCCGAGCAGGTCGCGTCAGCCCCGACCGAGTCCGCGGCCCGAGCGGAGGCGCCAGCGCCGCCGGAGGCTCTGCCGCAGGCGCCGGAGCGTCCCGACGGCAAGCGCATTGCGCGCCGCAGCCTTGCGCGCGAGACATGGACGGCCGATGACCAGGGCACTGCGCTGCTTCCCGGACTGCAAGCCGGCGCGTGGTCCTTCGAGGTGCGCTCGCCGGGCTGCTCACCGGAGTTCTTCGAAATCGAACTTGCGGAAGGCGATCAGAGCAGCCGCGACGTCTTGTTACAGCGCAGCGGCGTCGTCGTCGGGCGCGTGCTCGGTCCGGGCGGCGCCGCGATGAACCGCGCGGAAGTCGGCTTGTGGCCACAACTCGAAGGCGAGATGCCGTGGTTCGATCCGATGGAAGACTTCACGCGCTACGGCCGCATGCCGGGCTCGATTCCTGCGGAACTCCGCACAACTTGTGACACCGATGGGCGCTTCGAAATCGCATCCGCACGAGCGGGCGAATACCTGGTCCTGGTGACCGCAGACGGCCTGCGCCCGGCCACTTCGGCGAAACTCACGGTCGAGCCGCGTGGACGCACCGACGCCGGCGATCTCAAATTGCAGCGCGGACACGAAATCGCCGTCAGCGTGCGCGGGCCGACGGGCGAGCCGGTCGCGGGTGCTTCGCTGAATTGGCGGGCGGGCGAATCGATCATGGGAATGCTCAGCCAAGGATCCGATCCCCTGTTCACCGACGGCGAAGGCAATGCCGCGCTGCAGGGTCTCCCGTCCGCCGAGATCACGGTGACGGTTGAGCACGGTTCCTTCGCTCGCGAGAAGCGGACTTTCACGCTCTCGGCGGGCTTGGAATCCTTTCCCAAGAGTTGGGAGGTCACGCTGCGCGCCGGCGCGAGCTTAAGCGGCACGGTCCTGTCCGCTGGCGCGTCGGTGCAAGGCGCGCGTCTGCGCGTGCTCCCGCCGCAAGGAGAAGCCGGCATGCTCTCCGCGATCTTCGAGGGCGAGGCCAGCGCCGTCAGCGGCATCGACGGCGGCTTCCGATTCGAACGCCTGCCGCCCGGCACCTGGCGAGTTGGCGTGGATCACGACGACCACGCGCGCTTGATGACCGAAGCTTTCGAATTCTTCGAAGGCGATAACGCTCCGCTGATCTTGCGCCTCGCAGAGGGCGGCACGCTGGTGATTCACGTGCTCGACGAAGAGGGCGCGGCGGTGGAAGGCGCGGTCGTGCTCGCGCAAGAGACGGTCGACTTCCAGTCGGAGACCGGCACCACCGACGCCGACGGCCTGACGATCATCGAGCACCTTCCGCCCGGCCGTTGGCGGTTGATGCGCGTCGATCAGATGCAAAATCAAGATCCGCAGGACCTGCGGCTCGACATGAAGTTCTTGTTCGTCACGCTCGAAGACGGCGAGCGCAAGGAAGTCCAACTCGGCGGACCGGTGGAACGCGCGGACGTCAGCGGCTTGCTGACCATGAACGGTCAACCCCTCGCCAAGCACAGCTTGGTGCTGATCGGCAACGGCGGCGTGCGCACCGAGCGTACCGACGACAACGGCGTCTATTTGGTCAATGGCGTGGCGCTCGGCGAGTACATGGTGACCGTGACCAGCACCCTCGGCGGCGGCTCGTCGTGGAGTGGCGCGCTCGTGGTGCGGCAACCCGGCACCATGCAGCATGACATCGAGCTGCCGTCATCCACCGTGGAAGTCCTCGTGGTCGACGGCGTCAGCGGCGCGCCGGTCGCGGGAGTGCCGGTGAACTTGCGCCCGGAAGACGCTTCTTCGGTCAGTGGCGGCGCTTTCCAGAAGAGCAACGCGGAAGGCATTGCAAGCTTCGCGCTCCTGGTGCCCGGCCGTTACCTCGCGGCGGTCGGCAACCTTGCGATGCCCATGCTCGGAGGCGGCGAAGGTCTCGGCAGCACCATGGTGCAAGGCATCGTGGTCGCGTCGGAGAATTCAGGCACGCAGCGCGTCGAGGCGCGGCTCCCGCAATCTGCCCAATTGCGCGTGCGCGTCACCGGTCCCGACGGCAATTACCTCGCCGGCGCACACGTGCACTGCCTGAGCGTCGATGGGCAGGCGCTGAACTTTTTCTCCACCAAGGGCAGCAATGGCAAGGGCGTCGTCGAACTGAGCGGACTCCCGCCGGGTTCGCACCGCTTCCTCGCGCGTCATCCGCAGATCGGCTCGCGTGAATTCGAAGTGGTGTTGGTTGCCGGACAACTCACGAAGTCCGAGGTCTCCCTCCAAGCTGGAGTGCAACTTCGCGTCAGCGTGACCGATGCCGACGGAGCGCCGCTCTCCGGCGTGCTTGCGGTGGCGATGGAAGAGAACGGACGTCCTCTGTTCTACTTCACGATCGAGGAAAGCCAAGAAATCAACCAATCTTGGTTCAGCGGTGCGCCGCAGCGAGTCGGCCCACTCGATCCAGGTTCGTACGTGATCCGTTTGCACCGTCCTGGATACGCCGCGGTCGATCACCGTGTGACCGTCGCCGCCTCGCCGGCGTTGCAGGACGTGCGCCTGCGCTTCACGGTGGAATAGCCGTCGCTCTGCGTCGCGGATAGTCTGCCGGCGGCGTGCGTGATCTCCCCCCCTTTCCGGGCGCCGGTGAGATCGCGGCCTTTGTGAGCGCTGGTACTTGGGCGCTCGCCTCGGTGCTCTACGCCAAGGCGCTGCGCGAACGCCCCGCAACCGAGGCGATCTGGTTCAAGAACTCGGTCGGCGCCCTGGTGCTCGGTATTGCTGCCCTGCTCGTCGGCCCGACCCTGGGTGGTGGCTTTCCTTCCGTGGATCGCCTGCCGATGCTGACCCTTTCAGCAATCTGCAGCGTGTTGCTCGGCGACTTTCTGTACTTCGTGGCAATCCACCGGCTCGGCATCGGCCGCGCGGTGATTCTTTCCCTGTCCACGCCCGCGCTCACCGCGCTGATCGCGTGGCCGCTGCTCGGCGAGAGTTTGAGCACGCTCGCCTGGCTCGGCGTCGCGTTGATCGTGATCGGCAGCATGGTCACCGAGCTTCCGCATCTCCGGCGCGGACGCACCGAAGCCGCTGGGCTCGCCGCAGGCATCGGCTGCGCGCTGGCGTGGACCGCGGGCAATCTGACGATGAAGGAAGGCGTCGAAGGGGTCGGCGCGATCAGCGCTGGCGCTTACCGCTTGGTGGTCGCCGCCCTGGGCATGGTGCTCGTGGGTCTGGTGCGAGGTAACGCGCTGCCCTCCATCAAACGGCTGGGGCAACGTGCTTCGTGGAAGCACTTCGCCGCGCCGACCTTCATCGGAACGGTGTGCGGCATGATGCTGTTCACCGCCGGCTTCAAATGGACTTCGAGCGGCGCGGCGTCGAGCCTGGGAACGGCGATTCCGGTGTTCTCCTTGCCCTTCGCCTGGTTATTGCTCGGCGAGCGGCCAAATGCGCGCGGACTGATCGGCGCGGCCGTGGTGCTCGGCGGGGTGGCCTGCTTCGGCTTCACGGTCGGAGGCTGACCCGAGGCCGGCTTGCCGGAGCAGATTGCTAGGCTGTTCACGCATGTTCCGAAAAGTGTTCATTGCCAACCGCGGCGAAGTCGCCGCGCGCATGGTCCGCGCGTGTCGCGAACTCGGCGTCGAGTCGGTTTGCGGCGTGAGTGACACCGATGCCGACGCCGGATTCCCCTATCTGGCTGAGGCCACGCAACGGATTCGCCTCGGCCCCGGGCCCGCTGCGCAGTCCTACCTGGCGATGGAGAATGTGGTGCAAGCCGCCGTGCAGACCGGCTGCAGCGCACTCCACCCTGGTTGGGGGTTCCTCGCCGAGAACGCGCGCTTCGCTGCGCTGTGCGCGCAGCATGGACTCACCTTCATCGGTCCGTCGCCCGCGGCGATGGACCTCATGGGAGGCAAGGTCTCTTCGCGCGCAGCGGCCCAGGCCGCAGGCTTACCGGTGGTGCCGGGAAGCGAGGGCGTGCTCGCCGACGCCGCTGCCGCCGTGCGCTCAGCCGACCAGGTCGGCTATCCCGTCGTGCTCAAAGCCGACGCCGGAGGCGGCGGACGCGGGATTCGACGCTGCGCAAACGCCGACGAACTCCGCACCGCATTTTCTGAAGCGGCGCGCGAAGCGGAAGCCGCTTTCGGCAACGCTGCGCTCTACCTCGAGAAGTTCCTCGCCGGCGGTCGGCACATCGAGTTTCAGGTGTTAGGCGACGGGCGCGGCGGCGCAATCCATCTCGGCGAGCGCGAATGTTCCATCCAACGGCGCCACCAGAAACTGTTGGAAGAGGCGCCGTCTCCGGCGCTTTCTTCCGAACAGCGCGCGCGCATGGGCGAGGCCTGCGCGCGCGCCACGGCGCACTGGCGTTACGCCGGCGCCGGCACCATGGAGTTCCTGCTCGACGCCGATGGCGCGCTGCATTTTTTGGAAATGAACACGCGCTTGCAGGTGGAGCATCCCGTCACCGAAGCGGTCACCGGACTGGATCTTGCGCAGGCGCAGTTCCGAATCGCCGCAGGGCAAGGCCTGCCGTGCACGCAGAGTGAGGTGCGTTGGAGCGGCCACGCGATGGAGGCGCGCATCAACGCCGAAGACCCGGAGGACGGCTTCCGACCCGCGCCGGGAACGGTGAAGGATTTCCAGATCGTCGGCGAAGGCGTCCGCGTGGACACACACCTTGCTCCCGGTGCGCGGATTTCCCCGTTCTACGATTCCCTGATCGCCAAGGTCATTGCGCACGGCCAGGATCGCGCGCAGGCCATTGATCGCCTGGATTCCGCCTTGGCAGCCGCGTGCGTCTCCGGCGTCCCGACCACGCTCGCCCTGCACCGCCGGATCCTCGCGCACGCCGACTTCCGCGCGGGGCGCTTTGACACTCAGTGGCTGGAGCGCTTGTTATCCTGATTCCTTGATGAAACACGTCCTCAGCCTCTCTCTCGCCGCGCTGACGTTGGTCGGCGCCACTGCCCTCACCACTTGGACGCTCGCGCAGGAACCCGGCCAAGAGCCGGTGGACGAGGCGGCCATGATGATGTAAATGATGGAGCTCGCCGCGCCGGGCAAGGAACATCAGAATCTCATGGCTCAGGCCGGCGATTGGGCCGTCGCAGCGCGCATGCGGATGGGCCCTGATGCGCCGTGGATGGACATGGAGTTCAAGGTGAAGAGCCAGGCCGCGCGCGGCGGCCGTTGGCTGATCAGCAAAGTGAACGGCGACATGGGCGGAATGCCCTTCGATGGCCTACAGATCGAAGGCTTCAACAACCTCACCAAGCAGTACGACGCCTACTGGACCGACTCCTTCTCCACTTGGTTCGTGACCACCTCCGGCAACTTCACCGAGCAAGGAGCCCGGGAGATGAAGGGTAAGATGATCGACATGGTCACACCGGAAGGCCGC
>JAQBVK010000017.1 GCA_027623585.1 Planctomycetota bacterium | reverse complement strand
CCGACCCGCCGCGGGCCGCAAACCCTCACGCCGACGACCGCTCTTCCCCGCTCGGACAGGAGACCCACCAAGTCCCCGCTCTCCTGGTCGTCCAGGATGGGTCGCAGTCACGGCATCGCCGAGACCTCCCCGGGCTACCGGCGTCCCGCAAGGCCATCCTGATTGGTTTCGGGGATCCGGCGGCGTTCCGGGGACGTTCGCGCAGGCGCAATAGTAGTAGTCGTTGCCGTCCTGACCATGGTGTACGGCGGGAACGCAATTCTGTGCGACTGGGCAGGTGTCCATCGGCGCTTCGACACACCGAAAATCGGGCGTGGTCGGGTCTCCGTCGACGCAGTACTGTCCCGATCCAAAACAAGGATTGGGCACGAGCCACGCGTTGAGGATCGACAGATGAGCGGGAGCGACACCCGCGAGGATCGCTCCGCTGGCCGTGGCCACCAGCGCTGCGAGAATGAGTAAGGATTTCCTCATGGCAGTCATTGGAACAGAAAGGGATCGAACGCCTCACCCCGCGTGGGAAAGGCGATGCGGACGTGTCCGTCCGACGGCAGGTGCAAAGGTGGCCAGTCGAAGACCGGACCGACGCGAAGGCATTTTTCTTCAGCGCGGACTCTTGTTAGCAGGTCGTATCCTCCGGGGCGAATGAATCGGCCGACTGGCCATTCTTGGATGATCATGACAAATTGTGACTCGGCAGGATGTGGCGTCTCCCGATGTGGGAAGAGGAGCACGCGAGCATCCAGCGGCCTGCCGAATGGATCGACGATCGAATAGCGGATCCAGCGCTCCGCGGGCGCCAAGTAGATAGGAATCGGCTCCGCCTGCCCCTCCCAAGGCACACGAAAGCGCTGTCCTGGCGAAAAACCCGGGGCAGCCGCATCGCCGAGGCTGCCCGTGTCCATATCCCAATCCAACCCGGCGGGCTCGAATTCGTATTCTCCTGCTGGAAGAGCCGTGCGGTACCGCGTACCGCCGACATGGCGTAGGAGCGTGTAGGAATGGGGAGTATCGCCCGGTTCATCGGGATCGCCGCTCCAGGTTTTCAAACGGACACGGAACTCGGCCGGCGGCGTCGAGAGGAACGAACTCACGGGAAGCAGTTCGAACACGACTTCGGGATAGGAAACGAGGTCCGAGACGGTTTCTGCCGGGAAGCGATGTACGGAGAACGCAGGATCGCTGATCGGCAATACGGGAACCTCCATGGCGGCGACAACCGATCCACCGACGATCAATCCGACTTGACCCGTGGCAGAATCGATCCACTCGGTTTCCGAGAAGAGTCGCAGATACACATCCTCCGACACCGGATCCACCAAACCTCGCTGGTTCAATTCCTTCTGGATCGCCTCGTACGCAGGACGCGGGAGACCCGTTCCGATGCTACTCACGCCATAACTGCCCTGCAGGCGTCCACGCCAACGCCGGTCGATAGCGACGACATAGCCTAGGATTCGGCGCAAACGAATCTCCAACTGCTGGGATTCCGCCTCCACTGCGACGGCCTGCTGGTGAGGTGCGAAGCCCGGCATGCTCGCCCGGAATTGGACGCGGCTGCCCCGCACCGCCAAGCGCACCACCGCCTCACCGTCTGCATTCGTGACCTGCTCGGAGCGCGGCTCGATCAAGGCGAAGTCCAGGATCGGCACGACACTGGCGCCGGCGAGAGGCTCACCTGCCAAGTTCGTCACGCGTAGACGCAACTCGATGGTGGGCGCGAGCTGAAGATCTAAGTTCTCTGAAGACTCGTCGCCCTGGACGGCGAGCACTGCGACTGCGCCAGCTTCCCCATGCACGCTCGCCGGAATCACGGCGGCGCGTGCATGATCAAGCAGATGCGCCGCGGATTCTGCGGACAGGATCCCCGCCCCATCGTCGACCGCGTATTCGGTGTGTCCGCTCTCCACTGAATCAACATGCAGAACCCCGCTGAGGGTCACCTGCTCGGTATCGCGTACGAGTCGGAAGGGGACGCCCCGAGTCCCGTTCTGCGCAGGAATGACCGTGGGCTCCCGCCGAAGACTCGGCGCATCCGCTTGCAGCGCACCCGACGTAGCCCCGAGATCGGAGATACGCGTGGCCTTACTCGGGACGGAGGCCGGCGGTCGCATCCACCAACCGAGCAGCAGGAGCAGGAGCAGAGCAGCCAGAAGTCCGAGCAGGCGGGTGCGAGGCATAGCTCAGGCGTACCTCGCTTTCTGCACGCTCATCCCCGTTCCTGCAAGCGCGATCGCGAACAATGCCCCAGCGACTACGGAGCGACCGCGGCTCCCGAGTTCTGCCAGGAAGCCGAGGCAGAGGCAATCTCGCAGCGGTGGACCGATCCAGGCATACAGGAACATGAACCCGGAGAGTACGCAAGCCGAAATCCACGCGAAGCGGAGGCGCGGGCGAAGCATCAAAATCCCGCCAACCATTCCCTCAGAGATCGCAGCGAGCACATACTCAGTCCGCAGCGGATGCTCCATGATCGTCCGCCGGGATGCGAACTTCAGCAGCGCCAGTCCGAGCAATAGTCCCCCGAGCGTACCGGCGATGAGTTCATGCTGATAAGAACCGGCTCGCCACGCGGATGTCTTCTTCGACTGCCGAGACCTCCGACGGGAGGCTGGGAGGCTGGGAAAGTCTGATATCAACTTCACCCTATTCATTCATGACGGACCGGTCAACGGGGTTCCTGGCCGCTGCCCGCGAGAAACTCCACCAGATCGCGAATCTCCTGGTCGGTGAGGAAGGGACGCAGCACCGGCATGGCCGAGACCTCGCCCGGCCACCCGGCGGCAAGTTCGGCGTTGGGCTCCAAGAGGGATTGGAGGATCTGCGCGCGGCTGAGCCGGGTGCCGACCTGGCTCAGATCCGATCCGACCGCGCCGCCCTGTCCGTCGATGGCGTGGCAGGCGGAGCAGGCGGCGATCGGATGCTTCCAGAACACCTCGGCGCCGCGTGCAGGGTCGCCGCCTTCGTCGAGCGGTGGTCCCGCAGCCTCGATGGGAGTTCCAGCCGGGAGTTCCAAACCGCGCGCGCGGGCGACGCGCGTGGCGAGCGTGGTGACGGAGAATCCGGAGCCGAGCGCGCGCAGTTCGAGATCGTCCCAGAGCGCGCCGCCGATGGATTGCCCCCACCCGCCATAGAGGCAGTTGAGTGAGAGCGCGCGTTCCTGCGGGCCGGTCTCGAACTCGAGGTTGACCTGCGTCCAATCGCCCGGCTCCCGCACCGCTGTGCTCACGCTCTGACCGCGGCCGTGCAGGTTGAGCAGCGCGCCGAAGGCGTTGACGAGCGGACGGAAGCCGGGGTCGACGCGGATCCAGGCGGAAAGGCGGTAACGAGTGTTCGGCTCCACCGTCAGATTAGTGAACCAAGAAGTGTCCGATCCTGCTTCCGACTCGATGCGGAGGGCGCGGCCGCCGCCTCGCCCTGCGCCATTCACCCACGTGTGCTGCGCCACGCCGTTGTAGCTGCGCGGAATCCAGGCCGCCGGTTGCTCCGGCTCACCGGGGGCCGCGTCTTCGAAGCCGGAATTGGGAATCAAATTGGGACCTGCGGTGGCGGCCAGTGCGGGTTCTGCGCGGAGCGCGGGAGCGAGTGCGGCTAGGAAGGCTTCGGCGTGAGTGGTGGCCGCGGCGAGGAGGGCGGTGGGAAGCCAAGCATCGGACTGGACTTCAGGCTGGAGAGCTTGAGCGGCGAGTGAAGCGCCCAGCGCGGCAGCTTCGGGGAAGCGAGCAGCGGCGAGGAAAGCCCAGCGGCGCACGTCGAGGGCGGAGTCGTCGAGCACTCCGCTCTCGAGCAGGTCGAAGGCCGTGAACGGAATGCTCTCGTCGGCGAGCGCACGCTTGCGCTCAGCGGGGTCGGGACTCCACAGCGAGAGGCGCGTACGCGGCATCGGCTCGGCGCGCGGCAAGGGCTGCGTCGATACCGGTGCGCCGGCCGGAAGCACGCGCCAGATGCGGCCGTGGTCCACGTCGCGCAGCGAGTTCTCATGGGCGTTGCCGGGTCCGGTGCTCGCGCGGAAGCCGCCCCACTCCTCCGTGGGCGTGGGATTGTGTTGCACCAAGAACTGCGCGAAGTCGGCAATCCATACCGCGCCGTCGGGGCCGACCTCGGCCTGCACGGGTGCGAACCATTCATCCGTGCTCGCGATCAGGTTCCATCCGTCCTGCGCGCGGAAGCCGCTGCCCTCCGGCGTGATACGCAAGCGCGCGACGAGGTGCCCAGTGGGTTCGCAGACCAGCGCGTCGCCCTGGAAGTCGGCAGGAAAGAGCGGCGACTCGAGGAATCGGTAACCGGCGGCTGCGGTGTAACCGCCGAAGAAGTCCACCTGGCGCAGATGTGTGAGCGGGTGGAGCGCCGTGAAATCGTGGACGGGCGCGGCGCCGGGATGCTGTGGATCCGCCAAAGTGAGGAAAGTTTTTGGTACGCCGACGAAGAAACTCGGCGCGCCGTTGGCGGTGGAGCCCCAGATCTCGCCGTCGGAGCGCAGGCCGAGCCCCCAAGTGTTGTTGGAGAACTGCGCGAGAAACTCCATGTCGCTGCCGTCGCGCATGCAGCGCCACAGACCTTGGCCGAAAGCTGCGATACCCCCGCCACGCACGAGACCGCGGTAGCCGGCGTAGCCGACGGCTCCCCAGATGCGGCCGTCCGGTCCCCAGGTGAGACTCGAAGGGCCGGCGTGGGTGTCGTTGCGACCGAAGCCCGTTGCGAGGACCGTAACTCGTTCGCAGTGGTCATCACCGTCTTCGTCGTGAAGGAAGAGCAGGTTTGGCGCCTGCGCGACGATCACGCCGCCGGGCGCGACGAGGATGCCGGTGGGCACGTTGAGCCCAGTGTGGAAAGGAGTGAAGAGTTCCGCGCGGCCGTCGCCGTCGCGGTCTTCGCAGATCACGATGCGGTCGCGGCCGTGGCCGTCCGGCGAGAGAATGTTTGGATAGTCCCGCGACTCGAGCACGAGGCAGCGTCCGCGCGCGTCGAAGGAGAAGGCGATCGGATTGACCAGATCGGGCTCAGAAGCGAAGAGTGAGACGCGGAGGCCGGAAGCAGGCAGGAGGTGGCGGTGCGCCTCGGTCGCGGAGCTGGGAAGTTGATAGCCCGGCGGAGGATCGCGCTTTTCGTAGTTGGGAACGGTTGCGCGCGCTTCGTAGGCGAGCGGCGGCAAGCTGAAGGCGGCGTGACGCGCGGAAGCCGCATCACCCGAGGACCAGCGCACCGCCCGCGCGATCAAGTCGAGGAAGGCGGGTTGCGTCCAGGTGCGCGCGTCGTGCCCCCAGGCGGTGTAAAAGACGCGGCCCTTCCCTTCGTCGCGCACCCAGGTCCACGGCTCGCGCTCCGTTCCGCGCACCGCGAGCACGGTGCGCCCGGTTTCGGCATGGTCGCGGTGCACGTAGGTCTCATCCCAAGCGGTGAACGATTGCCAACCGTGCAGCAGCGGGTGATCAGGCGCGACGATCGTGTCGGTGAACACTTCGCCGCCATGCTGGTCGAAACGCGCGCCGATCAGGCGCGTCCATTCCCGCGACTCCGGAAAACAAGCCGAGGCGCAGTGCAGCGCGACCAAGCCGTGCCCGCGCACCGCGACGAAGTCGTGGATTGCCGCGAGGAACTCCGGCGGCGCCGCGGCGTGATCGGGGAAGTTCGCATAGACCGCAACGGCGTCGTAGCGTGCAAGCCGCTCCGAGCTGACACGCGTGAGTTCGGTTTCGTAGTCCACCGCGATCCCGCGCTGTGCCAGCCCGCCGATGACTTCCTGCAGGCGCGCGGCGGGCTCGTGATGCCCGTGGTCGCCGAGGAACAGGACGTGGAGGCGGTCGTCGGCAGGCGCTTGCAGGCAGACCAAGGTGAGTGACGTCCAGAGCATCGAATCCGTACTGTAAGCCCATGCAGTTCGGCATGGGGATGCTGTTGTGGGCCGATGACGTCACCGGCGAGGAGTGGCTTCCACTGTTCGAGCGGCTGAAGGCCTTGGGCTTTGACTTCGTCGAGGTGCCGATCTTCCACACCGACGTGGAACGCTTTCGCAAGCTTGGGGAGCGTTTGCGCGACATCGGCCTCGAGACGACGGCGATGACCGCGCTCGCGGCGGAAGCCGACTTGATCGCGGCTGCGCCGGCCAACCGCGCAGCAGGCTTGGCCCACTTGTGCCGCGCAACCGATTGCGCACACGAACTCGGCGCGCGGCTGCTGGGAGGTCCGCTCTACCAGGCGCTCGGCGTGTTCAGCGGTGCGCCGCCGACGGAGATCGAGCGCGTACGGGCGCGCGAAGGACTCCACGCCGCCGCGGAGCACGCGCTCGCGGCGGGAGTCACGCTAGCAATCGAACCCTTGAACCGTTTCGAGGTGCATCTGTTGAACTCGGCGGAAGACGCTGCGGCCTTCGTGCGCAGCGTGAATCACCCCGCCCTGCGACTGACCTACGACACCTTCCACGCGAACATCGAAGAGAAGGACTCTGCCGAAGCCGTTCGCGCCTGCGCCGACGTCCTCGTCCACGTGCAGGCCTCGGAGTCCGACCGCAGCACCCCCGGCGCAGGGCAAGTCGCGTGGCTGCGCACCTTCGCCGCCCTGAGAGAATCAGGCTACGACGGACGCATCGCGATCGAAGCCTTCGGCCAGAAACTGCCGGCGCTCGCCGCGGCTACCCGCATCTGGCGGCGCATGTTTGAAAATGAGGAACAATTGGCCGCGGACGGCTTGGCCTTCCTGCGCCTCGCTTGGGATGCCGCGGCGCGAGCCTGAGGCCGCAAGGACCTCCGCTACACCGCGCAGAAGCAGCCGACCGCCACCCAGCCACGGGCAGGGATTCCCATCAGCACGGATCAGCACGCGGGAGCGGGCCGGACGCGGCGCCGTCCGGGAGGCCTTTTTGGTTTGCGAGCTTGGACCCTGAAATCGAGAGTGCAGGCCGTCGCGACGAGTCTCACCCGCTCCTTGTGGAGGTCGCGCCGCTGCGGCGCAGCACTATCTTGTTCAGCGCGGCCGTCAACCGCGCCCGGTCCCTGCTCCATGCGCCAGACTCCCCCGTTCCGCGTCGCGATCGCCGGCCTCGGCTTCGGCTCTGAGTTCATCCCGATTTATCAGCGCCACCCGCTCGCGGAGATGGCGGCAATCTGCCAGCGCACGCGCGCCAAGCTGGACGCGGTCGGCGACGCCTTCGGCATCGCCAAGCGTTACACGGACTACGAGGAGATGCTGCGCGATCCGGACATCGACCTCGTCCACATCAACACGCCGATCCCGGATCATGGCGCGCAATCCATCCGCGCGCTCGAGGCCGGGAAGCACGTGGCGTGCACGGTGCCGATGGGGACCAGCGTCGAAGACTGCCGACGCATCGTGGAGTTATGCGAAAAGACGGGGCTCAAGTACATGATGATGGAAACCGTCGTCTACGCGCGCGAGTTCCTGTTCATGCGCCAGATGCTCGACCAGGGCGAGCTGGGCCGGCTGCAGTTCGTGCAGGCCTCGCACCAGCAGGACATGGACGGCTGGCCGAACTATTGGCCGGGCCTGCCGCCGATGCACTATGCGACGCACTGCGTCGGACCGGTGCTCGGATTGGCGCGCGCCGACGCCGAGGCGGTGTCCTGCCTGGGATCGGGGCGCATCCGCGATGATTTGGTGAAGCATTACGGATCACCCTTCGCGATCGAATCGGCGCAGATCCGCCTGCACGGCAGCGACGTGGCGGCGCGCATCTACCGCTCGCTCTTCGACGTGGCGCGGCAGTACCGCGAGAGCATCGACGTCTACGGCTCGATGCGGTCGGTCGAGTGGCCGCTGGTCGAGCACGAGCCGCTGGTGGTACACACCGCCAAAAAGCCCGAGGCCGAGATTCCCGAGCGCGTGAAGTGTCCGGACTTCGCTCATCTGCTGCCCGAGCCAATCCGCATGTTCACCACCAAAGGGGTGTACGACCTCGGCGAGAACTCACACCTCTCCTTCACCCAGGGCTCCGGCCACGGCGGCTCGCACCCGCACCTCGCGCACGAGTTCCTGAGCGCCCTCGCCGAAAACCGCGACCCCTATCCGAACGCGCGCCAGTCCGCGAACTGGACTTGCGTCGGCATCCTCGCCCACGAGTCGGCCTTGGCCGGCGGCGAGTGGAAAATGCTTCCTGATTTCTCGCTCTCTCCTCGCTGAACGATGTCCCTGCTCCTCGCCGCTCTGGCTCTTCAGTCCCCTGCGCTCGGCGGGTTCGAGCGGATCACCCTGTCGAGTGAATTCCTCTGCGAGGGCGCCTCCATCGGCGACCTCGACGGAGACGGGGATCCGGACATCGCCGCCGGCCCGTGGTGGTACGAAGGACCGGACTTCAAGGCGCGCCACGCCTTCTACCCGGCCGCGCCCTTCGACCGGCAGGCCTATTCCGACCACTTCTTCTCGTGGATCCTCGACGTCGACGGCGACCGGCGCAACGACGTCTTCGTGGTCGGCTTCCCGGGGCTAGACGCGTATTGGATGAAGAACCCTGGCACGAAGGACGGTAATTGGGAACGTTTTCTCGCCTTCCAAGGCGTGGACAACGAGTCGCCGTGGTTCGTGGACATCACGGGCGACGGCCGGCCGGAGTTGGTTTGCCAACACGACGAGGCGCTGGGCTGGGCCGAGGCGGACTGGAGCAATCCGCGCAAGCCGTGGACTTGGCACTCCGCGTTGCCGAGCGGCGCTGGTGGCAAGTTCACGCACGGTCTCGGCGTCGGCGACCTGAACGGTGACGGGCGTCCCGATCTCCTGCGCAAGGAAGGCTGGTACGAGCAGCCGGCCTCGCGTGCCGGCGATCCGGCGTGGAAGTTGCACCCGGTCGCCTTCTCCCCCGCCTACGGCGGTGCGCAGATGCTGGTCCACGACTTCGACGGCGACGGCGATGCTGACGTGTTCACGTCCTATGCCGCTCACGGCTACGGGCTCGCCTGGTTCGAGCAGCGCGCGAACGGGGTCTTCGAAGCGCACGAGTTGCTCTCCGCCGAAGGCTCGCCCGAGAACGTCTCCGAGTTGCACGCGCTCTGCCTCGCCGACATCGACGGCGACGGCCTGCAGGACGTGGTCACCGGCAAGCGCTGGTGGTCGCACGGGCGTCGCGGCGAACCCGGAGCCGAAGCCTCGCCGCGCACACTCGGCTTCCTCGCGCGGCGCACGATCGCGGGCGTGAAGTTCGAGCAGGCCGTGCTGCACGAAGAGTGCGGCGTCGGCGTCTCGGTGGTCGCCGGCGACGTCGACGGTGACTGGGATTGCGACGTCGTCGTCGCCAACAAGCTCGGAACCTACATCCTGCTCAACCGTGACGCGGTCGAGTACGTGTCCGCGCTTGCAGATTGGCTGGAGGCGCCGGAACTCGGTTTCGAGAACGGGTCGCTGTACGGCTGGACCGCCACCGGCGAAGCCTTCCGCGGTCAACCGATCCGCGGCGACACCGTAAAAGCCCGCCGCGGCGACATGACGAGCGGCCAGGACAGTGAGTACTGGATCGGCGGTTTCGAGATCCTCGGCGACGGCGCGACCGGCACTCTCAATTCGGACGCCTTCCCCGCCTCCTCGCCCTACGCCTCCTTCCTGATCGGCGGCGGCGCCAGCGAGGCCACGCGCGTCGAAATCCTGCTCGACGCCGAAGAGCGTGTGCTGTTCACCGTCAGCGGCGTGGATCACGAAACCATGCAGCGCGTGGTCGTGGACTTGCGCGCCTACTCGGGACAAGGCCTGCGCATCCGCCTCGTGGACGAAGCCGACGGCGGTTGGGGTCACCTCAACTTCGACGACTTCCGCTTCCATGACGAGTTGCCGCACTTCACGGCGCCGAAGGGACTTCGCACTGCGGTGCCCTACGCGGCCGTCCAAGAAGTCGGCAAGCAGCCTGAAGAGGCCGCGCGCGCCATGAGCGTGCCCGACGGTTTCCGCGTGGATCTGATCGCGGGCGAACCCGACCTGCATCAGCCCGTCGCACTGCACGTGGACCTCAAGGGCCGCCTCTGGGTCGCCGAGGCCTACGCCTATCCGGTGCGCGACGCCGACGACGAGGCGCACGATCAACTCGTCGCGTTCGAAGACAAAGACGCGAACGGCAGCTACGAAACGCGCACCGTCTTCTACGACAAGCTCAATCTCGTCAGCGGCTTCATCACCGGCTTCGGCGGCGTGTGGGTCGGCTCGGCGCCGAACTTCTGGTTCATCCCCGACGCGAACGACGACCTCGTCCCCGACGGTCCGCCGCAACTGCTGCTCGACGGCTGGGGCTACGAGGACACGCACGAGACGCTGAACTCCTTCATCTGGGGCCCCGACGGCTGGCTCTACGGCACACACGGCGTGTTCACCCACAGCTTGGTCGGCAAGCCCGGTGCCTCGGATGAAGAGCGCGTGCCGTTGAACGCCGGCGTGTGGCGCCTGCATCCGAAGACCCTCGACTTTGAGGTCTTCGCGTTTGGCACCAGCAATCCGTGGGGAGTGGACTTCAACGACCGCGGCGAATGCTTCATCACCGCCTGCGTGATCCCTCACCTCTGGCACATGGTGCCGGGCGGACGCTATCAGCGGCAAGGCGGACGGCATTTCGATCCCTATCCGTGGATCGAGATCGGCAGCATCGCCGATCACGCGCACTACGCTGGCAACATCGGCGACCACGCCTGGTGGGGACGCGACCGCGCGGTGGCCGACACCGGCACCGACGCCGCTGGCGGCGGCCATGCGCACTGCGGTGCGCTGATCTACGGCGGCGCCTCCTTCCCGGCCGAGTACCGCAACGCGGTGTTGTTCAACAACATCCACGGCAACCGCGTCAACCAAGATCGCCTGACGCCCAAGGGTTCGAGCTACGTCGGCACGCACGCGCCGGATCTGGTGCTCGCGAACGATCCGTGGTACCGAGGCATCGCGCTGCGCGGCGGGCCCTCCGGCGAAGTTTTCTTCATCGACTGGTACGACCGCAACGCCTGCCACCGCACGCGCCAGGAGATTTGGGACCGCACCAACGGTCGGCTCTACCGCCTGTCTTATGGCGCGCCGAAATCGGTCGCGGTGGATCTGCGCGCCAAGGACGAGGCCGAGCTCGTCGCGCTGCAGAATCACTCCGACGAGTTCTGGGCGCGCGGTGCGCGCTTGGTGATTCAAGAACGCGGTTTGTCCGCGAACGGCGCCGAGGCGCTGCTCGCGATGATGAACTCCGATCCCGAAACCGTCACGCGACTGCGCGCGCTGTGGGCGCTGCACGTCGGCGGCCGCGCGGACGACGCCGTGCTGACGACGGCGATGAGCTCTGATCGGGAAGAAGTGCGCGCCTGGGGCGTGCGGCTCGTCTCCGAGAAACTCGGAGCGATCAGTCAAGCGGCCATGCAGCTGCCCGGCATGGTTGCCTCCGACGATTCTCCGATCGTTCACCTCGCTCTGGCGAACGCAGCGCAGCGCGTCAACGAGCAACTGCGGCTGGGCCTGGTGCGCGTGATGCTCGGCGCCGGCAAGTTCTCGGACGATCCGAATATCCCGACCGTGCTCTGGTACGCGGCGGAACCGCTCGTTGCTGGCCACGCGGAGGAAATGCTCCGCATTGCCTCAACGGCGCAGCACGGAGCACTCGCCCGGCTGCTGTTCCGACGCTTCGGCGCCGGCAGCGACGCCGAGCGCGGCATGCTGATCCAGGCGACGCTGAGCACGCGCACCGAGGTCGCGGTGCCGATGCTCGAAGAGCTCGCGCGCGCGTTGAAGGGGCTGCCCGGAACCGAGCCTCCGGAGGCATGGGCGAAGGCCAAAGGCGCGCTGCTCGGTGCTGCGGAGCCTGAACTCCGCGAAGCGGCGGCCACCGTCGCGCTCGCGTTGGGCGACGCGGATCTTGCGCCGCTCTTCCGCGCGCGGCTCGCGGACGGAACCGCGCCGGCGGCGAAACGCGCCGAGGCGCTCGAAGGTCTCGCGCGTATGCGCGACGCGAGCGCCGCGCCATTGGTGATCGCTGCCTTGACTGATCCCGATCTGCAAGCCGCCGCCTTGCGCGCGCTGGCTGGCTGGGAAATCGGCAGCGCCCCGGCTGAGATCCTGAAGAATTGGGAAGCATTCGACGCGGCCGAGCGCGAACTGGCGATGGCGGCGCTGACCGCGCGTCCGGCCTACGCACAGGCTTTCCTTGATGCGATCATCGCCGGTCGCGCCAGCGCGCGGCTGCTCGACGCCGCCAGCGTGCGCCGCCAGATCAGCGCGCTGCGCGACGCGCGCTGCGACGCCTTGTTGACCCGTGCGTGGGGCCGCTCGCTGCCACCGAACGCCGACGCGCAGCAAGAAATCGCGCGCTACAAGACGCTGCTCACCGACGAGATTCTGAAGGACGCCGACACCTCGCACGGCCGTGCGCTGTTCGCGCGCACCTGCGTCGCCTGCCACACCCTCTGGGGAGTCGGCGGGACGCTCGGACCGGACATCACCGGCAGCAACCGCTCCGATCTCGACTACTTGTTGTCGAACCTGATCGATCCGAGCGCGGAGCTCGGCCGCGAGTACCTGCTCACCACCGTCTTCTTGAAGGATGGGCGCGTACTCGCCGGCACCGTCGTGGACGAGAACGAGCAGCGCATGACCCTACGCACGGCGACCGGCGACCTGACGCTGCTGCTCAAGGACGTGCGCGCCGACGCGCCGGGTAAGCCGGGCATCGATCGCTCGACGATCTCCCTGATGCCGCCGGGGCAATTGCAAGCGCTCACCAACGCCGAGGCGCGCGACCTCGTCGCCTACCTCCGCGGCGCGCAACAGGTGCCGATGACCGCGACGCCGGACACCTTGCCCTTCTTCTTCGACGGATTCTCCATGGCCGGCTGGAGCGCGGATCCCGCGGTGTGGAGTGTCGAGAACGGAGAAATCGTCGGGCGCGCGCCGCAGGGATTGGATCACAACTCCTTCGCGGTCGCGCCGTTGCGGCTCGGCGATTTCCGCCTGCGTCTGGAAGTGTTGTTGCCGGACGACGCCGACAACGGCGGCATCCAGTTCCGCAGCGAACCGCTGCCGGACGGCGAGATGCGCGGTTACCAAGCCGACGTCGGCGCCGGCTGGTGGGGCAAGCTCTACGAAGAATCCGGCCGCGCGCTGCTGGTGGACACCGATGCCGGCGCCAAGGCGGTCAAACCCGGCGCGTGGAATCACTACGAAATCGAGGCGCACGGTTCGCGCATCCGCATTAGCATCAACGGCGTCACCACCGCCAACCTCGACGATCCGCAGGGCGCTCGCGCCGGTGTGATCGGGCTGCAGCTCCACAGCGGCGGCCCCGCGGAAATCCGCTACCGGAACTTCCGCATCGAACTCCTCGACTGAACACGAGACCCCCCATGGACGGAATCACCGAATCCGCCAAGAAGAAACTCTTCTGGGCATGCTTCATCGCGCTCTGCGCGACTTCCTTCGCCTTCATCCTGCGCATCTTGGTGCTCGGGGACTTGGCGGAAGAGTTCAACCTCTCAGAGACCCAACGCGGCGAGATTTTCGGCGTCGGCATCTGGCCTTTCGGCGTCTCGATCATCCTCTTCAGCCTGGTGATCGACAAAATCGGTTACGGCAAAGCGATTCTGTTCGGCTTCTGCGCGCACGTGGCTTTCGCGCTGACCACCATTTTCGCCACGGGCTATTGGTCGCTCTACGTCGGCAGCCTGCTCGGCGGGCTCGCAGCGGGCGCGATCGAGGCGGCGATCAACCCGATCGTGGCCACGATGTTCAAGGAGCAGAAGACCAAATGGCTCAACATTTTGCATGCCGGATGGCCGGGCGGCGCAGCGGCTGCGGGCTTGATGGTGATCGCGATGCCCGGAGACACGTCATGGAAGTGGAAGATGGCACTGATCTTCATTCCGGTGGTGCTCTATGGCGTGATGCTCGCCACCAGCCGCTTCCCGGTCAGCGAACGCGTCGCAGCCGGCAGCAGCCATAAGTCCATGCTGCAACAAGCCGGCTGGCTCGGAGCCTTGGTTTCCGCGACCCTGATCTGCCTCGAACTCGGCAACGTCTTCGAGTGGAGCACGACCGCCACCTGGAGCATCATTGCTGCGCTGGTGATCGGCTTCGGCATCTACACGCGCGCCGCCGGCAGCATCCTGTTCTTCATCTTGATCCTGACGATGATGCCGCTTGCGATTACTGAGATCAGCACGGACTCCTGGATCACCGACCTGATGACGCCGGAAATGACCGCGCTTGGCCTGCCGGGCGTCTCGGTGCTGGTCTACACCATGCTGATCATGATGGTGCTGCGCTTCGCGGCCGGACCGATCGTGCATCGGTTGCAACCGCTCGGACTGCTCGCGGTTTGCTCGGCGCTCGCGGTCGCGGGTCTGCTCTTCCTGTCGGCCTCGGCGGGAATGATGGTGCTGGTTGCCGCCACTCTCTACGGGGTCGGCAAGACCTTTTTCTGGCCGACGATGCTCGGAGTGGTCTCGGAACAATGTCCGAAGGGCGGCGCATTGACCCTCAACATGATCAGCGGCATCGGCATGCTCGCGGCGGGCGTGATCGGGAACCCGCTGTTCGGAAACATCCAGGACCACGCGATGGATGCGCGCTTGCTGGAGCGCGCTCCGGAATTGCACGCGCGCGTGGTCGGCGAGGAACAGAACTCCGTGTTCGGAAGCTATCGTGCGCTCGACAAGACCGCGCTCGCGGCCTTGCCGCCCGCGGAGGCGGCCGAGGTTGCGGCCGTCAAGCGCGAGGCGCAGCGCAAGGTCTTGCGCACCGGAGCGATCTTCCCTGCATGCATGCTGGTGGTCTACCTCGGCCTGATGGCGTGGTTCCGTTCGCGCGGCGGCTACAAACCGATCAAACTCGACGACGAAACCGCAACGCCGGCAGCGACGCTCTGACGGAGAGTGCCGCCGCGTAGCAGCACGGCATCAGTCGTGTGCGTGACGGTGAGGCTCGTCTGGCCAGCGCTCGTGCACGTGCTCGTAGTCGTGCTCCGGATGCTCATGCTCGTGCGCATGCCGGCTGCGTGCGATCAAATCCGAGCGAGATCGCGGCGCGGCAAGCGGGCGCCGGGAAGCGTCGCCAACGCGCCTCCGAGATAGAGCAGACTGGCGAGCATGAGAGGACCGCAATCGCTGAGCATCCTTTTCGCGATCGGAGTGGCGACCCCATACAGCGCGGCGGCAACCGCGGCGCGGAGGAAGGGATTCACGGGGAGCGGATCAAGAGCGCGCCCAGATCCGCCCATGCGGCAGCGAGATCCGCCCACACCATGAGTCGCTCGAGCCGGGCTGCGAGCAGGGTTTCTTCGGCCGCGGTCGCAAAGGCAGGTGCGGCGTCGCCGGCGCGCACGCGCGCGATCGCGCGGATGCGCTGACGCTCGGCAGCAGGAAGTAGCACCTCGTCATGAATCTCGAGGCGATGGAGCGCGAGCACGGCGGTGTCGTGCGCATCCGCCACGGCGAGCGCCAACTCCCGCCCCGTCTGGATGCTCCGCGCGCGCTGGGCCGCGGCTTCCAACTCCGCGGCGCGCGAACGTGCCGCAGAGGATCCGGACCATGGGATCGTGAAGCCGAGCGCCAGATCCACACTGTTGCGGCCGTCGGTGCGTTCGCGCCAGCCGGCGTCGAGCCGCAACAGCGGTAAGCGCGCCGCCGAAGCGACGCGCGCGCGCGCGGAGGCCAACGCAACAGCGGCTTCAGCCTCGCGCATCACCGGCAAACCTTCGAGGTCGCGCAAGAGCTCCTCCAGCGCCGGCAAATCGAAGGCTTCATCGAGCTCGCCTGCGAGTGGACGCTGTGCGTCCCGCGCTCCGAGCAAGGCGGTAAGGGCTCGCGTCTGCGCCGCGCGCGCGTGCTTGGCGTCCTCGATCTCATGCTCGATGCGCGCCGCCTCGACACTCGCGTCGTCGAGAGTGGACGATGCGGCGTCTCCGACTGCGACGCGCGCTCTTGCTCGCTTGATCCCCACACTCGCCAAACGGTGCCGCTCATTCAGGAGTTCGAGCGCCTGGTCCTGCGCCAAGCCGGCGGCATGCATCGC
>JAQBVK010000016.1 GCA_027623585.1 Planctomycetota bacterium | reverse complement strand
CGCGGACGCGCTCGCGCATCTTGCCGATGTATTCGGCCATGCGCGGTTCGTCAGCGTAGAACTTGCTCATCCACTCCACCGCCTGCTCGAGCGAAGAGATCTTCTCGTTCACGTCCGCCCAGCGGGCGAGCAGTCCCCAGAAGCTGCGCGCCGCGCGTTCGCCCGGGCGGTAGCCCGCCTCGAGCATTTCGTGGAAGCGTCGGCCCGCCGAATCGGCGGCCTCGTCAGAACGCGCAGCGCTAGCGAGCTGGAGGACTTCGGCGTCCTGCACGATCTGCTTGGCCTGCACCCGCTGCTCATCCTTCAGCTTGCCCATGCCTTCGACGCGGGCTTTCGCCTTGTCGTAGTCGAGCATGCCGAGGTCCCACTCCGCCACGAACAGCGTGAAGTCGAGGCCTTTCTCGCCCTTCTTGACGCGGGACTGCAGGTCCTGAAAGTTGGTGACTGCCACCAACGTGGTCTGGAAACCCTTGACGCTGCGATCACTCTGCTTGGCGATCAGGTTGCCCTCGGCATCCATGAAAGCGAGACTCGGGAAGCCGCCGAATCCCTTGTCCTTGAGCAGGTTGTCGTAGGGACGACTCTCAATTTTGGTCATCACGTTCAGATAAGGAATGACGCCTTTCGCGAAGGCCGGAAACTCTTGGTCGGAGAGCGCACCGCTCTCCAATGCATCACAGGGGCCTCATTTTGAGTAGGACCGCGTGAAGTAGGCGAAGATGAGTTTCCCCTCCTTCGCGGCGCGCGCGCGCGCCTCGTCGTAGTCAGTGATCCAGCCACCGAACGCAACGAACTCCTTCTGGACCTTCGTTTCGAGGTTGGCCTTCATCAAGTTTTGGTCGTAGTCCTGTTGGGCGGAGGCCACTCCGCTCAGCAGCAGTCCCACGAAGGGTGCAAGAAGGACGCTATTACGCATGGCAACAGTCTAACGTCCGTTGGCTGGCGCGGTGGCCGCGATCAGAATGGGGGTGGAACGGTGCCACACGCGCCCTTCGCGGTCGCGGACCCGAACTTGGAGCATGACTTGCTCGCCCTCCAGTTCCGGCACTTGCAGGAGTCCGGTCCACAGATGTTCGACGTCCCCCGGCTCCGGCATCTTGCGCCAGCGATCCATGCGAACGACCTCTTCCGCGGCGCGCTTGGCTGCGAGCCAAGGATCCGGCTCGACGCGGCGCGTGAAAGATTGCCACGGCGTGCGCAGATCGGCATCCGTGTGGTCAGGTAGCAATCTCGCCTCGACTTGAGTTTCCGGACTCCCGGCGTAGACGTTGACGTGCGCGCGGATCTCGCTGCCGGGCTCTGCGCGTTCTGGCACGCGGACGGAGAACTGATCGTCGGCGGGGAGTTCAGCGCCGCGGAAGTCGTATTGGTAGCTGCCGTCGTCGCGCAGCGTGAGCACCGCCCACCCCTTCGGCGCTCCGTCGGTCATGGTGGCGTGCGGAATGCCGCGCTCGTCGGGTTGGCCGGTCCACCAGGCGCCGCAGGCCGTCACGTTCACGATGTGGCGATGCGGTTCGCCGCGCGTCCAACCGTCGTCGGCGCCAAGGTCTCTCTGGAAGGTGCTGTGCGTGTGTCCGGAGATCGACAGCGTGCGCGGAAAGCGCGAGAGCAGGCCGAGTAGCTCGGATCGATTGGAGACGGAAGTCAGCGGGATGTGCATGAGCACCACGACGAAGGCGTCTTCGGCGACCCCCGCGAGGTCGGCGCGCGCATAGGCCATCGCCTGCTCGTCCAGGCGCGCGCGGTAGTTGGCCTTGCGCTTGCCGTCCTCCTCCTTCCAGTAGAGTTCCACGTCATCCAGCACCAGGAAGTGCGCCGACCCCCAGTCGAAGGAGTAGTTCACCGGGCCGAAGTGGCGGATGAAGGTCTCGTCGGCGCCGTCGTCGCTCTCGGCATCGTAATTGTTGTCGTGGTTGCCGGTGACCATCCACCACGGAATGCCGACGCGGCGCAGGCTATCGGTGAGCGGTCCGAACATCGAGAGGTCGTCGAAGACCACGTCGCCGAGCACGGCGCCGAACACGGCGCGGTCGGCGGGGGCGACGCTCGCTTCGGCGGCGATCACCGACTCCACCACGGTGCGATCCATCCACTCGACTTCTTGGCGGTTGCGCGGCTGCGTGTCGCCGAATAGCAGCAGGCGCAGATCCTTCGGCTCTTCGATGCGCTGGAGCCCGAAGTCCATGGACTCCGGTAGCGGTCCAGTCGGCGCCAATCCGGGATGGCGCAAGAGCGGAGATCCGAACGGACGGTGCGCATAATGAAAGCCCGGCGTACCGTTCGCGGCGACGGCAACCGCGAAGTTGCGCGGCTTGATCACGAAATACACCGCCTCCCCCGCGGCAGGCAGTCGCCATTTCCCGTCGGCGTCGCTGATGGTGATGCGCGCGCCATCGCTGACGCGCACGCCGGAAATTCCTGGCTCGCCGACGTCGCGGGCGCCATCGGCGTCGCGATCCTCGAACACGACGCCGCGCGCGAACTCGGGCTCGGGCGCATGTGTCGCGGTCCAGACGCCGATGAGTGCGGCGGCGCCGGCAAGGATCGGTGAGATGCGCATCGTCCTAGTATGAAGTCGTCGGGGCCGGACGGCGTGTGGCTTCGATGGCCCGTTCCTGGACGGAGAGGCTGCTGGGGTGCGGCGTTGAGGCGCACAAACGCGGAATGGGGAAGAAATGCCCGGCCTGAGCGCTTGGATCCACGAGTCGCAGCCCACCGGGGCGGGTTAGAATGCAGAGATGCGCCGTCTTGCCGTGCTTCCGCTCATCGCCGTGTTCGGCTGGATGGCGTGCAGCCGGGCCGTAGAAGCGCCGAAGGTGCTCACCCTTGACGACCTGACGAGGCCTGCGACCGCGGCATTGGGACCGTTCCCGGCCAAATCCTTGCGCGTCTCCGAAACCGCGCCGGATCTGAGCGGACTCATCGATCATCGGGGCGCGGTGCTGGACCCCACCGAGTTGAACGGCAAAGTGGTAGTGGTGACTTCCGTGTACGCCTGCTGCCCGCTCGCTTGCCCGGTGCTGCTGACTGAGGCGCGCCTCGCGGTGGACGCCGTGCCCGCGTTGCTGCGCAAGGATTTGGTGGTGTTCGCGGTCACCATGGACCCGGAGCAAGACACCCCGGAAAAGTTGGCGGAGCTCGCGGAGACCTTCGGCGCTGGTCCGGAGTGGCGCTTTCTGACCGGTTCCGCCGCGCGCATCAGCGCAGTGCTCGACGCGATCGGCGTGGAGCGCGAGCGCAACGCGGAGACCGGGGAAATCGATCACAACGCGGTGTTTCTCTTCGTAGACCGTGCCGGCAAACTCGCCTACCGGCTCGGCATGCCAGGCGAGAGCAACCGGCACTGGCACACCGGTGCGATGACGGCGCTGCTGAGCGAGAAGCCGCCCGGCTCTTGAGCCCGCCTCAGGCGGCGCGCAGACGCTCCTCGGCCTCCTCGTCGCTGATTCGGGTGATCGTCCAGCCGGTCATGCCGTAGAGGATCGAGATCAGCGGCACGGCGAGGTTGAGGAAAGCGAATTTCCAGTACACCGCTGCACTGACGCCGAGCACGCCGAACATCTGCGCGCCGCAGGTGTTCCAGAAGATCAAGGGCGAGGTCACGGTGCCCGAGTCCTCGAGCGCGCGCGACAGATTCTTCGGGTGCAGGCGCAAGCGCAGGAACGAGTTCTTGAACATGCGGCCCGGCAGCACGATGGCCATGTACTGGTCGGCGGTGAGTACGTTCACGCCGAAGCAGGTCACGATGGTGGTCGCCACCAAGGAGCCAGTGCCTTTGACCAGGCGCATGAGCCCGCTGGTGATGGCTTCCAGCATGCCGGAGGCCGTCATCACGCCGCCGAAGGACATCGCGCACATCACCAGCGCGACCGTGTTCATCATGCCTTCGATGCCGCCGCGCGAGAGCAGCTCGTTCACGGCTTCGTTGTCGGTGCTCGCTTGGTAGCCGTAGAGCATGCCGCTGAAGTAGCCGCCGAGTTCGGTGAGAAAACTTTCGGGGCGATGAACCAGCAGGCCGACCGTCACCGCGGAGAGCGCGCCGAACATCAGCGCCGGTACCGGCGGGAAGCGGCGCATCACCAGCAGCAGCGTAAGCACGGGCGGGATCAGCAGCCACGGCGTGAGGTTGAAAGAGCCCGACAAGGTGTCCATCACGGCCTGCACTTGATCGAGCGATGCCTCTCCATGACTGGAGACCGCTCCGAGGATCGCGTATCCAATCAGCGCAATCAGCAGCGCCGGCGTCACCGTCCAGACCATGTGGCGGATGTGTTCCACCAGCGTCGATCCGGCCATCGCAGGAGCGAGGTTGGTGGTGTCCGAGAGCGGCGACATTTTGTGGCCGAAGTAGGAACCGGACACCACCGCGCCGGCGATCATCGCGGGGTTGATACCCAGCGTCTGACCCGCGCCGATCAGAGCAACGCCGACCGAGCCCGCGGTCACCCAGGAGGAGCCGGTCGCGAGGGAAACCACTCCGCAGACCAAGCAAGAGGTCAGCAGAAACACCGACGGCGAAATCATGTCGAGGCCGTAGGAGATCAGCAGCGGCACGACGCCTGATTGCATCCACGTGGCAATCACGATGCCGATCGAGATCAGGATCAGCATCGGCATCATCGCGGATTGAATCGCGTGGAGGATGCCGTCTTCCAGTTCCTTCCAGGTCAATCGGTGCGCGAAGATTGCGGCCAATCCCGCCACCATCGTCGCCAGGATCAGCGGGATGTGGTTTTGATCCTGCCCCAGGATCTTGATGTTGAAGAAAAGCAGCCCGACCAGTGCGACGACCGGAACGAGAGAGAGCCAGATGCTCGGCAGCGGCCGCGTGGAACTCATGCGCGGCTCATCCTACGCGGGCCGCCGCGCTACTTGGCGAAGAGCTTGGATGGATCCTTGAACGCCTTGAATTCGAGCGCGTTGCCGGACGGGTCGTGGAAGAACATGGTGGCCTGTTCGCCAATGGCGCCGCGGAAGCGCACGTAAGGCTCGATCACGAACTCGGTACCGGCCGCTTGCAAGCGCTCGGCGAGCGCGTGCCAGGCATCCCATGGCAGCACCACGCCGAAGTGCGGCACCGGCACGCCCTGGCCGTCCACCGGGTTGTGATGCACGCGGCGCGAAAGGTCGAGTTGCTTGTCGAGGTGCGCGACGATCTGGTGTCCGTAAAGATCGAAGTCCACCCATTGATCATTGCTGCGTCCTTCCGGGCAGCCGAGCAATGCACCGTAGAAGGCGCGCGCGGCGGCGAGGTCGTGCACCGGGAAGGCGAGATGGAAGGGCGCGAGCGGGGAGTTCATGGAGTGATGCGGCGCGCGAAGACGTTGGCGACTTCGCAGGGCACCGGGGCGGAAGTGATGATGCCGATGCGTCCGCGTTGCGGCGAGAGTTCGAAGGGCACCGAGAACTCGATCGTTTCGCCGTCCAAACTGACGCTGGTCCACTGACCTTCGCGGTAGGAGGCCGCGATCCGGCGCCAGCCGGAGTCGGCGCTGAGCCCGAGGCGGTCGATCGGCGGCACGATCAAGCCTGCGCGCGCGGGGTCGGGGTAGGAGCGGGGCGGCGCGTCCGTGGTCGGGGCGGTGACACGCAGATCGAGGAAGAGGTCGAAGTCCTCGAACTCCTCCACGCTCGGCAGCGGCGCGGCGAGTTCGTTGCCGGCCCACTTCCAGCCTTGACGGGTCCAGCCCTTCACGCCTTCCTGCAGCGGCACTTGGAGGAATCCTTCACTGCTCCGCGCGGTCTCCGCCTCGCTGGCGCCGGTGGAGGGCAGCTCGAGGATGCGCAGGTTCCGGAACAGCACCTCGCTGCCTTCCGATTCCAAGCACAAGTAGCCCTTGCGCGGGCTCACCGCGCTGCCGCCGCTCACCACTTGACCGTTCACCCAATGCTGAATGATTCCGTCCACGGCGACGATGCGGAAGTGGTTCCACGCGCCGGTGCCGTTGGCGCGGCGTTGATCGGGGAGGCAGCGCTCCCAGCCCGCCGGATGCGGACGGTCGGGCTTCAATGTCGCGCCCCAGATCGCGAAGACGTCGCCGTGGCTAGTCCAGTTCTCAGTCTCCCAGCCGTCGATCACCTGCACTTCGATCGAGCGAATGAAGGGTGCGCCGACCGCAGGCAGCGCGTCGGACCACACGAAGAAGCCGGCGTTGCCGCCCGTCTTCAGGTGCTGGTATTCGAACTCGACGACGAAGTTCTCGAACATGCGCTCGGTGCGCATCTCACCGACGGGATTCCCGCTGCACGCGATCATTCCGTCCCGCACCGTGAAGGTGTCTGGGTCCACGTTCACCGGCGTCCAGCCGGCGAGGGTGGTGCCGTCGAAGAGCGCGCGCCATTCGGGCAGCGCGCGGCGGTCCAGGGGCGTGATGCTGAGCTTCAGATCATCGGCGATGGCGCCGGCCTCAAGGGCGAGCACCGCGTCGAGGAAACGCCCCTCGCTGCCCGGGACTTCACGCAGCGTGATTTCTTGGGAGTGCTCGTAGGCGACGCGACCGTCTCGGATCCACGGCAGCAGCGGAAGCAGGTCCAGGCGTTGGTGCATCTCGGCCGCGGTCGGCGCGTAGAACACCTGACTGCCGTCCTCACGGCGCAGCGCCGTGACGGCGCCGGGATCTTCCCAGCCGTAGACGCTGGCGTCCACGCCGGAGTCGGCAGTGAATCCGCGCTCGGCCTCGGCGTCGTTGTTCACGAGCAGATTGCGGCCGAACCACGCGAGCGGCGGACCGTCCTGCGTGAAACCGACCGCGCGCCCGTCCAGTCCCCAGGCCGGATCCGGCTTCACGCCGAAGTGATGAAGAATACTCGCGACCAGGTCCGGCGACTTCGGCGGCGGCCAGATCATGCCGCGCGCCACTCCCGGTCCATGCAGGATCAGCGGCGCCTCGCGATGACTCGGCTTGTTGAGCCCATGACCTTCCCCGCGCTGACCGGCGTGGTCGGCGTGGATCGCCACCAGCCAGCGCTCGTTGGCGTGAGTGGGGCGCGCTTCGATCGCCGCGAGCAGGCGCCCGATCTGCGCGTCGATGTCCGCGAGCTTGCGCCGGTAGAGCGGGTCCGCCGCGTCGTAATGCGAGTTACCCTCGCTGTGTCCGACGCCGTCGGACTCGTCGAACATTACTACTACGCAGTCCACGCGCGCTTCCTTCAGCCAAATCAATCCGGCGTCGGCGCACATGGTATCCACAGAGAAGGCGTCGAAGTAATCGTCGCTCGCGAGGTCATACTCGGCGTAGAAACCGAAATCCGGCTCGGCCGGTCCGACCAGATGGTGTTCGATCGGCCGCCATGACTGCGCGATCGCGCAGACGGTGCCGGGTCGCGACTCCTTCAGCCGTTGGAAGAAGAGGGGATACTCCGAATAGTTCGGGCGCGCGAAGGCGTTGTCCGGCACGCCGTGTTTGTCGCGATGCACGCCGGTCAGGAAGGTGGACCAGCCGCTGCCGCTGATCGTGGTGTCCTCGCAGCGCGCGCGCAGGCTCCACGCGCCCTCCTCCTTGAGGCGGTGGACGTTCGGCATGACCTCGGGCGTGATCGCACCCGGCAAGAAGCCGTCGATGAACAAGACCAAGGCCTTGTCATTGGGCCCCTGCTGTGCGAACAGGAGCAAAGCGAGTGTCAGCACGGCCATGCCTGGAGCGTAGCAGCCGGTCAAATAACGAAGTAACGCTCGACAATTCGCTTTATAGCGAATAGAGTGCCGAACGAGGCGCAACCATGAAATCCTCCCTACGAAACCTGACTCTCCTGGGTGGCGTCGCGATCGCGGCGATTGCCTACGCATCTTTTGTCAACAGTGCGCGCGAGGCCACGCCCCCGGTCGACCTACGCACGGCGAATGACATCGACTGGAGCGGCGATTCCGCGCCCTTCCCGCCGGTGATCGGACAAGAGCTCGCAGTGCTGACCTCGCCGCCCAACGTGCCGCCGCCGATCACGCGCAACCATCCCACCAAACTGATCGTGAACCTTGAGGTGCGTGAACTGGTGAAGGATATTGCCGACGGCGTCCAGTACACCTTCTGGACCTTCGGCGGCAGTGTTCCGGGCTCCTTCATTCGCACTCGAGTCGGCGACATCGTGGAGTTCAATCTGTCCAATCACCCGGACAGCAAGATGCCCCACAACATCGACCTGCACGCGGTCACCGGGCCGGGCGGCGGCGCCGCTTCGTCCTTCACCGCGCCGGGACACACTTCGGTGTTCTCCTTCCAGGTCACCAATCCTGGCCTCTACGTCTATCACTGCGCGACCGCGCCGGTCGGCATGCACATCGCCAATGGCATGTACGGCCTGATTCTGGTCGAACCCTCCAAGGGAATGCCGCCGGTGGATCGCGAGTACTACGTAATGCAGGGCGACTTCTACACCGAAGGCAACTTCGGCGAAGCCGGACTGCAACCCTTCAGCATGCAGCGCGCGGTGGATGAGAACCCCAGCTACGTGCTGTTCAACGGACGCGCCGGCTCGATGGTCGGCGACAATGCGCTGCTCGCCAAGGTTGGTGAGCGCGTGCGTCTCTACGTCGGCAACGGCGGACCGAACCTGGTGTCCTCCTTCCACGTGATCGGCGAGATCTTCGACGCCGTCTACGTCGAAGGCGGCGACCTGGTGAATCACGACGTGCAAACCACGCTGATTCCGGCCGGCGGCGCGTCGATCGTCGAATACGAGCTGGAGGTCCCCGGCACTTTCATCATCGTGGACCACAGCATCTTCCGGGCCTTCAACAAGGGCGCGCTCGGCATGATGAAGGCCGAGGGGTCGGAAGACCTGTTGGTGTACTCCGGCAAGATTGACGACCGCATCTACCTGCCGGAAGGCGGCGCGATCCAATCCATGCCCGCTGCGGCCACCGAGCCGATGCCCGCGACGCGCACCATGGAAGATCGCGTGCGCTTGGGTGCCAACGTGTACGCGGCGAACTGCCTCGCCTGCCACCAGGACGACGGCAAAGGCATTCCGGGAGCATTCCCGCCGCTCGCGAAGTCCGATTACCTGATGGCTGACAAAAACCGCGCGATCTCCAACGTCGTGAACGGCCTGGAAGGCAAGGTCACCGTCAACGGTGTCGAGTACAATTCGATCATGCCGAAGCTGCTCCTTTCCGACGATGACGTGGCCAACGTGCTCACGTACGTGCGGAACACCTGGGGCAACCAAGGCGACGCCGTCACACCGGTGGAAGTCCGGAGCGCGCGCGGTCACTAATCACTCATGACGTACCGCCTCTCCAGCGCCCTGCTGATCCTTCTCGCCGCGACTGCTTGCAGCGGCGGCGAGAAGGCGGGTGCAGGAGCGGCGGTGACCGTTTCGGAAGCGCCGGAAGCGCCGAGAACGCAGCCGACGCAAGCACCGAGCGCGCTCCCTGCTGCGCTGCCGGTCGAAGCGATTCTCACTCCCTTGGTGACGATTCCCGCCGGCGCCTGGCGCCCCTTCTATCCCGGCAAGGACGAGCCGCCGCTGGTCGAGGTCGCGGCCTTCCAACTCGAAGAACACGCGGTCACCAACCGCCAATTCCTGGCCTTCGTGAAGGCCAACCCGGAATGGCGCAAGTCGCAAGTCCCCACGCTGTTCGCCGACGAGCAGTATCTCGATCACTGGACCAGCGATCTTGAGTTCCCTGAGAACTGCGCCGACTCGCCGGTGGTCAACGTTTCCTGGTTTGCAGCGCGATCCTATGCCTTTTGGATCGGCCGTCGCCTTCCCACCCTCGCGGAGTGGGAGAATGCTGCGCGCGCCAGCGAGACTGGGGAGGATGGCTCGAGCGAGGAAGGCCATAAGCAGCGCATCCTCACGTGGTATTCAATACCCACACCCAAAATCCCGGCCGCCGTGCGCAGCGGCTACCGCACGGTGCACGGCGCCTTCGATCTGCACGGCTTGGTATGGGAGTGGGTCGATGACTTCAACACCGCTTTGGTCACCGGCGAATCGCGCGGGAACAGCGGGCTCGACCGCGAATTGTTCTGCGGCAGCGGTTCGGTGGGCTCCGTAGATCCGAGTGACTACGCAGCCTTCATGCGCTACGCGCTGCGCAGCAGCCTCGACGCGAACTACGGGCTTCAGAACCTGGGCTTCCGCTGCGCGTCGGACGTGGTGCCGGAAGGCGCGGTGGAACACGACTGTTGCGCCGAACTCGAGCCGGAAGTTGCCGCCGCGTTGCCAAAAGACTCCGTCTGGCGCGTGGGAGAGAACTGGCAAGATCAAAACGGCGTCGAACGCAACTTCGAAGAGTTCAGCGGCCGCGTGGTCGTGACCACCATGATGTTCACGCATTGCGCCTATGCCTGTCCACGCACGATGAGCGATCTCCGCGCGATCCGCGATGCGCTGCCAGAAGCCATTCGTGACGAGGTGCACTGGCTGATG
Source organism: Planctomycetota bacterium (assembly GCA_027623585.1). Taxonomy (GTDB): domain Bacteria; phylum Planctomycetota; class UBA1135; order UBA1135; family UBA1135; genus JAQBVK01. Next base: position 5,633 of record JAQBVK010000016.1, on the reverse strand, counting down.
GTCTCCTTCGACGACGTGCGTGACGTTCCGGAACGCCTCGCCGAGTTTGCCGCCGAACAGCATCTCGATGACGAGCACTGGACGCTGTTCCACGGCAGCTCCGAAGCGGTGCGCACTTGGGCCGCCGCGATGGGCGTGCGCTACAAGAAGACTCTCGACGGCGCTTTCTCGCACAGCAATCGCATCACCCTGCTCGATCCGACCGGCCGCATCGCCGCTCAGTGGGACGGGCTCGGGGTTCCGCCGGAGCCGGCAGTGAAAGAAATCACCGCTCTGGTGACCGCCTTCAGCGGATCCCACTAAGTGCCGCGAATTCGTCGTGGCCGATCCCGAGCGCGGAGCGCAGTACGCGTGCGAGCGTGAAGTCGTCGTCGATGCGCGCGTGAATCGTCATGCTGACGTGCGTGTACGAGCCGCCGGGCCCGAGCGCGAGCGCAGGCGAAGAAGTCTCCAATTCGAAGAAGGGCTCGGGGCCGCCGTGGTTGTAGGCGTTGACGACGTCTCCGTAGAAAGGGTCGGCTAGCGTGGTGCCCCAGTGCTCGCTCATGTACGGTGCGCTGCGATCCACCGGGCTGAACATGATCAGCGTGAACATGCGCGTCTCATGATCCCAGGCGGCGATGCGGTCCACGGCGCGGTTGCGCAGCACGCCGATCTTGCCGACCTGCTCAGCGTCGGCGCGGAAGATCGCGAAGTTGGTGCCGAGCCGGAAGCGATCCGAAGGCACTGCGCCGAAGTAATCGGAGCGCACCGCTGGGCCGCCGTCGGGATCGAAGGTGTCGGTGCGGAAAGGCGCAATCACCCACGCGGAGTCGCCGGGCCGAAACATGCCGAGCACCCAGATGCAGGGCAAGCCTTGCTCGCGCGTCCACGCGCGCGGGCCAGTGTTCACGACGGTTGTGCGCGAGCGGAAGGCGGTCCAGTGGTTGGCCAGCGCTTCGCCGCCGAGCGCCGCGCGCACTTCGGCCGGGAAGGGGACGTCCACCTCGCGCGTGACGTGCATGCTGAACTCACCGCCGGCAATGTTTCGCAATTCCAGATCGCGTTCCATGCGGATGCGCTTCTCGTCCTGTCCGGTCACACGGAACTCGCCTTCGTTCAGTCCAGGCGGAACGCGCCACAGTTCACGCTCATGCGGCGCGCCGGGTGCGAAGAAAAAGGCGAACGGTCCACTCTCGGGTCCGATCCAGAAACGTTCGGCGCCGCCGTAGTTGGCGAAGGCGCCGGCGAGATCGGGAGAGGCGACCGCGTCGCGGTTCACGAAGCCGAGGCTCAGGCTCTCGGTGTCGATGCCGGCAGTCATCACTCGCGCCTGCAGTTTCGGCGTGACGACGAAGACGCCGCTGCCACTCTCGAATTCGTAGCAGGTCGTGCGTGCATCGAGGAACTCCGCGTCTTCGCGGTAGGAGGGTGCGGAGCTGCAGGCGGACAAGGCGAGGAGGAGCGAGGCGAGGCCCAGGAAAGATTTCATGCCGGGCGGATTCTAGGATGTTTCCGCGTGATATACGGAGTCAGGCTCCAGTGGTGTTTTTCCGCCGCGGGGGTGCCGGGCTCAGCCTCATGACCTTCCTCCAACCTCTGCTCGGTTTCATCGTCCTGATCGGGCTGGCGTGGATGCTTTCCACGAACCGGCGCGCGGTGCGCTGGCGTCCGGTGGTGGTCGGCGCCGCGTTGCAGGCGGCCTTGGCGCTGCTGGTGCTGCGCACGCCCTTCGGCCGCTGGTTCTTCGACGGCGCGCAGAAGGCGTTCAAGGCCTTGATCGGCCACGCGCTCGACGGCGCCGCGCCCGTGGTAGGGGAGCGCTCACTCGGACTGCTCGACGAGCCTGCGCTGCTCGCGCTGCTGGTGCTGGTGACGGTGATCTTCTTCAGCGCGCTGTTCGCGGCGCTGCACCATCTGGGCGTGGTGCGCGTGATCGTCGGCGGCATGGCGCGCTTGATGGCGCGCACGATGGGCACCAGCGGCGCCGAGAGCACGAGTGCAGCGGCCAACATCTTCGTCGGCCAGACCGAGGCGCCGTTGTTGGTGCGGCCGTATCTCGCCAACATGACGCGCAGTGAGATCGGCGCCGTGATGACGGTGGGCTTCGCGACCGTCGCGGGCGGCGTGTTTGCGATCTACGTCTCCATGCTGCAGGACGCGGTGCCGGGCATTGCGGGGCACTTGCTCGCGGCTTCGGTGATGAGCGCGCCGATGGCGCTTGCGATCGCGAAGGTGGTGTTCCCCGAAACGGAGGTGCCGGCGACGCTCGGTCACGACGCCGCGCAGCCGCGCAGCGAATACGCGAACTTGGTGGATGCGGCGGCGAGCGGCGCCGGCGACGGCATGCGCTTGGCGCTCAACATCCTCGCGATGCTGATCGCTTTCCTCGGTCTGCTCGAACTCGCCAACGGCGGACTCTCGATGATTTGGGGTGAGGGCTACACCTTGCAACGAGCGCTCGGCGTGTTGTTCGCGCCGATTGCATGGCTGCTCGGCGCGCCCGCGTCCGAGGCGGCGCAAGTCGGCGGCCTGCTCGGCACCAAGATCGCGGTGAACGAATACGTGGCGTTCCGTGATTTGGCCGACATGAACGGTCTTTCCGAGCGCAGCCGCATCGTCGCTTCCTACGCGCTCTGCGGTTTCGCGAACGTCGGCAGCATCGCGATCCAGATCGGTGGCCTCTCGGCGATCGCGCCCAGCCGCCGCGCAGAATTTGCCCGCCTCGGCCCGCGCGCCATGTGCGCTGGCGCACTGGCCTCCTTTTGCACCGCCGCGACAGCGGCGATCTTCATTGGGTGACCAATACGGTGTGCGGCACCTAGGCGGGATTTCGACCCGTGGTGTGCGACACCGTATGACCGATCATCAGTAGGCCGAGGGCGATGCCGGCGAGGACCGAGAGGGCGTTGCGGTGCTCATGCGCATCGCCGACGCTGACGGTGGGGGTCAGGCCGAGCGCGGGATAGAGGGCATCGACGGTGGCGCCGAGGGCGAGCGCGACGGCGGCGATCGAGATCAGGTAGGTGATCAGCACACGCGTGCCGAGGAACTTCTTCACGATGCCGATCGTCGCGATGTTGGTCGCGGGACCTGCGAGCAGGAAGACCAGCGCGGCGCCGGGGTTGAGGCCCTTCGCGATCAGCGCGGCGGCGATCGGCGTGCTGGCGGTGGCGCAGACGTACATCGGCAGACCGGCGACCAGCATCGCCAGCATCGCAGGCCAGCCAATGGGGAAGGATTCTCCGAACCACGCGTCGGGCACCAGCACCGTGATCAGACCGGCCAGCGCGAAGCCGAGCAGGAACCACGGCGCGAGATCGGCGGAGAGCGGGCCGTAGCCGTACTTCAAAGAGTTGAGCAGGCGGCGGCCGATGCCCGGTTTGCCTGCAGCGACCGGCGCGGCGCGGCTCGCATGACAGCACGACGCCTCCGCCACCGCCGTCGGGATCGGCGTCGGATCCACCTTCCCGCTCTTCACCAGCGCCGCCACCGCACTCCCCGACAGAATCGCCGTGAGCACGGCCGCGATCGGACGCGCGATCGTCATCACCGGATCCATCAGCGCCCAAGTCGTGCCCACCGAATCCGCGCCGGTCTCGGGCGTCGCGATCAAGAAGGACGTGGTCGCGCTCTTCGATGCTCCCGCGCGCTGCAGCGCGATCGCCGCCGGCACCACGCTGCAGGAACACAACGGCAACGGCGCGCCCGCGACCGCCGCGATCGTCACCGAGCGCAGGTCGTCCTTGCCGAGATAGCGGAACACCTTTTCTTCCGGCAGGAATTCTTTCAACACTCCCGCCACCGCCAGGCCGAGCAGCAGCCAAGGCCCGGAATCCGCCAGCACGCCCCACACGGCGGCCGCCCACTCGCTGAAGAACTCGATCACGCGTGCCCTTCAGAGAAATAATTCATCACGAGGATGCCCGTCAGCAGCAGCGCGATCTTCATGACCGCGTCCTTGCGGTCGTGGAAGACCTCGGGCAGCAACTCGCAGAGGCTCACGTAGAGGAAGGAGCCTGCCGCCAGCGCCACCGCCGCCGCCAGCCCCGCGCCTTCCAGCCAGCCAGACATCAACTCCCCGGCCAGCGCGCCCAGCGGCGTCATCAGCGCGAAGCCGAACACCACCGCCAGCGTCGCGCGCCGCGGGAACTTGCCCAACTGAAACACGCTTGCGAGCGAGAAGGCTTCGAAGCCCTTGTGGCCAAGGATCGCCACGAACACGGCCTGCCCCAAACCCGGCGTCTGCGCCGCGAAGGCCAGCCCCACGCCGGAAGTGAAGGAATGCACCGAAAGCCCGAACAGCGCCGCCCAGCCGACTGCGCGGTGGTGCTGGTCCGGATCCTCGTGCTCATGGTGCGCGTGCAGAAACAGCGTTTCGGCCAGATAGACCGCGAGCACGCCGATCAACACGAAGGCCCAGAGCGCGCGCTCGCTCAGGCCGCCGGCCGAGGTGTGCGGCAGCTCCGGCAAAAAGTGCAGGAACACCGCGCCGAGGAAGATGCCGGTCGAGAGTGCCAGCGCCGCGTGCAGCCGCCGGTCGTTCCAGCGCACCAACAGCGGCAGCACGCCGCCGACGAGCGCGACCGCGGCAACCATCAAGGCCTGCCCAATGCTGACTCCCGCCGCCGTTTCCGGCATGGCGGGAGTCTAGCGGTGCGCGGAGGAGGCTTACTCCCCGCTGCCCTGCTTGACGGTGATGCTGCCGTTGCTGGTGTCGAGATGCAGCTTGCCGCGGCCGCCTTCCAGCTTCGGGCTGTAGACCTTGCCGTTGCTGGTCGAAGCGTCCATCGTGCAGTCGAGCACGCCGCTGCAGTTCACGACCACGTTGCCGTTGCTGGTGTCGGCGTGGCCCTTGCCGGACCAGTTGCCGACCAGCGTGACCTCGATGCCGCCGTTGCTCGAGTCGAGCGTGAAGTCGGGCGAAGCGCCGCTGAAGGTGATCGGACCATTGCTGGTATCGGCGTAGACCTTGCCGTCGGCGCCGGTGATGTAGATCGCGCCGTTGCTGGTGTCGGCTTCCACTTCGCGCACGCCGGCGATCGTCACCGGACCATTGCTGGTGTCCACCCAGGCGTAGGGGAAGTCACCGTTCACGTCGACCGCGCCGTTGCTGCTGTCGATGTACACGCGCACGCCGGCCGGAACCTTCAGGCTCGCGCTGCCGCCGGCATTGTTGGAGCCACCGCTGATCGGGTCGCAGAGCTTCACGACCAAGCGGCCGTTGGACTCATCCTCGAAGGACCAACTGATCGAGTCGAGGCGCACCTGCGCCGACTCCTCGTTGCGTCCGCGCGCGTAGATCTTCGAAGTGCCGCTCACGGACCCCGCCGGGCCGACCTCGATGGACACGCTGCCGTTGTAGGAGTCCACCATGATCTCCTTGGTGGAACTCGAGACCGTGTGCGAGAGCTCGACGTCCTTGGTGAGCTTGGGGCCGGACCAATTGTCGAACTCGAGAACGCATGCCGCCGAGGCGCACATGGCGGCGCCGGCGAGGAGCAGAGAGGACTTCAGAACCATTAGGATGGGGGCTTGAACGAAGGAGGAGACGAACGGGGCCGGGTCGAAACCCTGGCGCGAACCCTGCGGAAGCGCTTTGGGCCGCCGCCTGACCTTACGGTCGTGTTGGGCTCCGGTTGGAGAGACCGCGC
>JAQBVK010000345.1 GCA_027623585.1 Planctomycetota bacterium | reverse complement strand
GGAGTCAGCGGTTCGGCCGTGCCGCCTCGCGGCCGGATGATGAAATCAGCGCCGGAGCCGTCCGATCCGAGTGTCAGTGCTTCGATCAGCCCCTGCTTGCAGTCGGCATGAGGGCGCAGCAGCGCCGCGCCGGCGCCGTCGCCGAACAAGATCACGGAGTTGCGGTCGTAGACGTCGCAGATCCGGGACAGGCCTTCTCCGCCGATCACCAGCACGTTGCGATAGAGGCCGGAAGCGATGAATTGCGCGCCGGTGCCGAGCGCGTAGACGAAGCCAGCACACCCCGCGCCCAAGTCGAAGGCCGAGGCGCGCGTGCAGCCGAGCCGGTGTTGCACCAGACTGGCGGCGGAAGGAATGCCCTGGTGGTCGCCGGAAACGGTGGCGACGATCACCAAGTCCACGTCTTCGGGAGCAATGCCCGCTTCTTCCAGCGCCTTGCGCCCCGCGCCGACGAACAGGTCGCTGGGCTTCTCGCCCTCGTCAAGCCAACGCCGCTCGTGGATGCCCGTGCGCTGCACGATCCAGTCGTTGCTGGTTTCGACGAAGCGCGTGAACCAGTGGTTGTCGATCTTCCGCGCGGGTACCTCGAAGCCGAGGCCCGCGATTCCAACCGGCTTTCCAGCCAGCATCAGGCTTCCTGGGTCGGGGTTTGCGCGCCGTGCGCGGCGACACTTTCAACGATGTGGTGATTCACGTTGGCGCGGATCTCCGCGCGCGCCGTGCGCAGCGCCGGCAGCACCGCGCTGGCGCGCGAGCGTCCATGTCCGATCAACACGACGCCGTTCACGCCGAGGAGAGTTGCCGCGCCGACCTCCGAGAAGTCCGCCGCGCCGAGTTTCTTGCGCAGCGTGGCTTTGAAGCCCTCGCCGGCGCCGGTCGCGTTCGCCGCATGGACCAGATACTCCGCGAAGCCCTCGACGACCTTCAAGACCATGTTGCCGACGAATCCGTCACTGACGAAGACGTCCGCGCATCCGCTGAAGAGTTGATTCCCCTCGACGTTGCCGACGAAGGCCATGTTGCCGTCGGCGGCGGCAGTGAGCGCCTTGTGCGTGTCCTTGAACAGCGGTGTGCCCTTGGTGGACTCGCCGCCGATGTTCAACAAACCGATGCGCGGCAGCTTCACGCCAAACAGGTCGCGCGCATAGGCCGCTCCCATCAAGGCGTACTGGAACAGGTGCAGCGGTTTGGGTGAAGGATTCGCGCCGACGTCGAGCAGGACGAAGCGACCGGACTCGCCGGTCAGACTCACGCCGATGCCGGGGCGTCGTACTCCGGACAACAGTCCGAGCCCCATCGTTGCGGCGGCGACGGTTGCGCCGGTGTTGCCGAAGGCGACGAGTCCGCCCGCGAGACCCTGCTTCACCGCTCCGACGCACACGGCGACGCTGGCTTGCGGCTTCGCGCGCAGTCCTTCGATCGGCTTCTCGTGCCCTTCGATGACCTGCTCGGTGTGCAGGATCTGCGGCACCTCGGTGATGCCTTGCGCCGCGAATGCAGCGCGAATCTTCGCCTCCGGCCCGACCAGGACCAATTCCTCGGCCTGAAACTCGCCCCCCTTCAGCGCGATCGCCACGCCGAGCAGAATCTCATCGGGCGCGAAGTCGCCGCCCAGGACGTCCACCGCGATCTTCATCGCTGGGATCCGGGGCTTAGAATTCGTCCTTCGCGATCACTTCGCGGCCGTTGTAATGGCCGCAGTTGTCGCAAACCGTGTGCGAACGGCCTTGCGTGCTGCAGCGCGGGCAAGGGCGGACTTGGGCGGCCACGGGCCGCTGAGCGGCCATGCGCTTGCCGCCACGGGAACGAGAATGTCGACGCTTCGGATTGGGCATGGGACTGCTCGCTGGGGCTCCCGGAACGGGCTCTCCCCTCGAAGGAGCCGGGCATTGTCCTGTGGCCGGGCAGGGCGGTCAAGGCTGGAACTGCAAGCATCAGGCGCGCGAGGCCGCCAGCTCGACCCGGAAGGCCTCGACCGCATTTTCGAGCTCGCCGCCCTGTGAGCCCTTGCCCTGGGCGAAGTCCGGACGGCCGCCCCCGCCTCCCCCCACCTTCTTGCCGAAAGCCTTGGCGAGGTCTCCGGCGCGGGCTCCAGCGCCGGGGGCGCAGAGGAAAACGAAAGGCACGGTGTCCACGTCGCCTGCCGTTAGCAGCACGATGCCCGGCAAGGGCTTGCCCTTGAGTCCGTCGGCGACGGCGCACAGCGCTTCGGCGTCGAGTCCGTCGAAGTGTTTCCAGGCCAGCCCGTCCATGCCGCTGAGTTCTTCAGCGACGGAAGCAGCATCCGGCACCGCTGCGGTTTTCCGGCTCCGCGCCTCTTTCAATTGTTCCTTCAAGGCTTGCACGCGTTCGAGCAGCCGGTCCGCGGGAGTCTTTAATTCGGTCTCGAGCGCGATCAAGCGTTCGCGGTCCTGACGGAAACTCGCCAGCGCGGCGTCGGCCGCCACCGCCTCCATGCGGCGCACGCCGGCGGCGAGCGCGAGGACGGCAAGGATGCGGAAAGCGCCGACC
>JAQBVK010000015.1 GCA_027623585.1 Planctomycetota bacterium | reverse complement strand
GCTCGAAGGGCAGGAAGCCGCGCGCTCCGCCTTCAAGGTCGGCGAGTGGAACGAGTACCGCATCCTCTGCTCGGGGCCGCGCGTGCGCTCGTGGGTGAACGGAGTGGCCTGCGCGGACTGGGAAGAATTGGACGGCCCGCGTACGGGCATACTCGCATTTCAAGTGCATGGCGGGCAGGACTGCCACGTGCGCTGGCGGAATCTGCGCATCCGCGAGATCCTTCCCGCCGCAACGACGCCGTTCGCCTTGCACCCGCTGTGCGGCAATGGCGCGGTATTGCCCGTTACGGCGCCCGCGATCTACGGCAGCGCTCCTCCAGGCTCCCGCCTGCAGTTCCAATTCCACTTTGCCTCCACCGGTGCCTCGACCCGCAGCGCTGAAGGCGCGCTCACCACCGATGAGCGCGGAGCCTGGCGCCTGCCGATCTCTCCTCGAGCGGAGGACTTCGGCATTTCGGAAATCACGGTGCGCTGCGAGGATCCCAGCGCGCCGCAAAAACTGATTGCGCGCGATTTGGTGTTCGGTGACGTCTGGCTCTGCTCAGGTCAGTCGAACATGCAATGGCTGCTTGCCGATTCCGCCGATCCTGGCGACGAGATCGCGACTTCGCGCGATGAACGCGTCCGTTTGTTTGCGGTGCCGTGGCTGCTTTCCGAAGAGCGGCTCACGACTTTCACGTCCGATGATCCCGCGGCGAAGACGGGCAACTGGTTTCGCTGTGAACCCCAACACGCGGCGCGTTTCAGCGCGGTCGCCTATCACTTCGGCCGCGCGCTCGCGCCGCACGTGGATCGGCCGATCGGGCTGGTCGTGGCGGCGTGGGGCGGCACGCCGGCTGAGGCATGGACCCCGTGGTGGGCGCTGAAGACCGACCCACGCTTGCGTCCGTTGGTCGAGGGGGGGGGGCCGACGCCGCCCGCTTGGGCGGACGGAGCGTGGGACTCTTCCGCGATCTTCCACGGCATGATCGCGCCGCTCACCGGCACTGCCTTCAGCGGCGTGATCTGGTATCAGGGAGAATCCAACGCCGGCCGCGCCGCAGAGTACGAGGACCTCTTTCCGGCAATGATTCATGCTTGGCGCCGTGAATTCTCGAATCCCGTGCTGCCGTTCCTATTCGTGCAGCTTGCCGGATTCCGCGGGGCGGTGGCCGAGCCCGTGCAGAGCGACTCCTGGGCGGAAATCAGAGAATCGCAACGATTGACTGCGCTACGCACGCCTGCAACGGGGATGGCTGTGGCGATCGACGTCGGCGAAGCGGGAGACATTCACCCTCGTCGCAAGCGTCCGGTGGGGGAGCGCCTTGCGCGCGCCGCGCGCGCCGTGGCTTACGGCCAGCCGATCGTGGCCTTCGGGCCGGAGCCCCGCACCATGACCCTGAGTGAAGCTGGGGAGGTCACCTTACGCTTCGATTCGACCGGAGGCGGACTGCAAGAAATCGGAGGCGGAGGTTTGCGCGGTTTTGCCCTGGCCGGTGCCGATGGCGTGTTCCATGCGGCGCGCGCGGAAATCCAAGGAGGCGATCGCGTCGTGGTTCGCGCTGAACTCGTGTCGAAGCCCATCGAATTGCGTTATGGCTGGGCCAACCATCCGGGCTGCAATCTCGGCAATCGGGAAGGGCTGCCGGCGAGCCCGTTCCGAATGACGCCGACCTTCGACCTCTTCGAAGGCGGACTCGCCGCGCAGTGGACCGCCGAGGACGGAAGCGCTCCGGCGTGGAGTGAGGAGCCCGACGGATCCGCCACGGTGCGACTTCTGACCGGGAGCATCCTCACCAAGCTTCCGATCGAGGACTGCGAACTGCGCCTTGAATTCCGCGTTCCGCGTGCGCCGGAGGTGCTTGCCGCGCAGCAGCGCGGGAACTCGGGCGTTTACTTGCAACAACGCTACGAGATTCAGATTCTGGACTCCTACGGGTTGGCGGTTCCGGGCACGCAGGACTGCGGCGCGATTTACTCCTTCCGCGCGCCTTCGCGCAATCTTTCCCTCCCTCCGGACGTTTGGCAGCGGTATCACCTGGTGTTTCGAGCCGTGCGTTGGAACACGGACGGCAGCAAGGCGGAGCCGGCGCGCGTCACCGTTTGGCACAACGGCATGCGCGTGCAAGACGACGTCGTGATGAACGATAAAACCGGAGCGGGCGAGGCGGAAGGGCCGCAGCCTTTGCCTTTGGTGCTGCAGAACCACGGCCAAGCCGTCTCCTTCAGAAACGTGCTGCTCAGTCCGCTTTAGGCTTCCCGGATGCGCGGCGCGCGGCGACGGCCGCATGATCGGGGGCGGAAACGCGGCCTGAATATTCCCAACGCACAAAGCTGATCACTTCGGCGACTTGCGCGTCGGAGAGCAGGGCGGCATGGCCGGGCATCGCGAGATTCCATTCCTCGCCCTTCACTTGGATCGGACCTTCCAATCCAAAGAGCACCACGCCGGCGAGGGTGTCATCGTCCCGATCCAACCACTCGGATCCGGCCAGCGGCGGCGCGAGTCCGGCAAGTCCGCCGCCGTCGGATTGATGGCAAGCGATGCACCCGGTTTCGTAGACGATGCGGCCGGCCGCGATGCGCGCACGCGCCTCCTCCGGAAGGCCGTCCTCGCCGAGGATCGCCTCCACAGAGGCCCAAGTGCAGACGGCGTCGAGCGCTCGCGCTGCCTGCGCGATTTCAAGCCTCTCAGACTCCATGAGTTGCGCCAGCGACGCGGGGCGCGGGACTGCCCAGGATCCACGCTTGCTCTGCATCAAGCCTTCGCGCATTCCGATCATCATGGCTGCGACTGCGTCCGGCTCCGACTCCATCGACATGAGGGACAAGCTGAGCAGGCTGCGCATTTCCGATAGCTCGGCTGAGCGCCCCGCGCAGCGGCCGAGATCACGCATGACAGGCTTGAAGCATCCCGGTTCTGCCGACGCTTGCGACGCATGGAGTGCGACCGCCAGCTCGACCGTGCGGTGTCGCGCTCCGGAAAGGATGAGGCCGCGCATGAGTTCGTCGTCGCCCTCCCTCAAGAGTTCCAGCGCGAGCAGATTGGAAACGCTTGGCAGTGGACTCTCACCGAGCGAGAGCACCGCTTGCCGGCGCACGGCCGGATCATGGTCGGCAAGCGCTTCCTTCCACAGGTTCGCGGCGGAGTCCGCATCGGCGAGGGATTCGACGCAGCGTAATGCGAAGGCGCGCACTTTCGGATGCGGATCTTTCGCCGCCACCGCAAGCACTGCGGCCTTCGTCTGCACCAGCCCATCTAGCGCGCCGAGCGCGTGGACGCGCGCGCGTGGGTCTTCGGCTTCGAGCGCGAGTTTTTCGAGTTGAGCGATGATCTCCGGCGCAGCCCCGCGTTCGACTAGGAGCCGCTGCCCGGTCACGCGCCAGAAGGCGTTCGGATGCTCGAGCCACGCCGCCCACTCGGCCGGCCCCGCCTCCGCGAGTCCGGTCGGCGCGGCTGCGCGGAGGTCCGCGGACTCATGCGCCACGCGCCACAACCGGCCGAGGCCGGTCGGCTGCGCGAGTCCGCGTTCCTCGACCTGTTTGCGCAGGTAGCTGGTGAGGAAGATCCGATGTTGAATCAATCCGCGATAGAGGTCCGCCACCCACAGTGCGCCGTCCGGGCCGGTCGTGGCGTTGACCGGGCGGAAGCGCTCGTCGGTCGAGGTCCAGAACTCCTCTTCGCCGCGCGCGTTGCGCGAGCGCATGCCGTCGGAGTCCGGATCGAAGCGCTCTTGGCGCACGAAATTGCCGGAAGGCTCGCACAGGAAAACAGTTCCCAAGTCCGCGGGAGCCAAGGCGGTGCCTCGGAAAACGGCGGGTCCGCAGACCGCGGTGAACGAGCGCAATCGCCCGTCCGTACGGAGCGTGGCCGGCTGATATCCGCGATTCACTCCAGCCGTGATGCGCGAGGGCCAAGTCGCACCATCGCGTCCCACCGACACGCTGCCTCCCGGCGCCTTGCCGAAATTCGGATTGCGCACCAGGTAGTGTGCGGGCACGAGGTCGGCGTGCAAGGGCGAGGAGTTGTAGTTGAAGTAGCGGCGACCCCAATCGTCCTCGGTGAGGCCCCATTGACCGCCGGAAGCTACGCGCCGTTCTTCCCAGATGCCGTTGCGCATGCGGAAAGAGCGTTCGCAGTTGGCGAGATGGATCCAATTGTCCAATCCCCACAGCAGGCCGTTCGGCGCGTGCTCAGGGTTGTCGCGTCCCGCGAAGCCGGTGGCGACGACTTCGGCGCGGTCGGCAATTCCGTCGTCATCGGCATCGGGGCACCACAGCAGATCGGGCGGCGCCAGCACCAGCGCGCCACCGGAGAGCGCGCAAACCGCGCGCGGCAGCACGAGTTCCAGGAGGAAGTCGCAGCGCGTATCCATGCGGCCGTCTCCGTCGCGATCTTCCAGCCGCGCGATGGCGCCGATCGGCTCGAGCTCGCCTCGGCCGTCGGCGTTCGGCATGAATCCGCGCATTTCCACCACGAACACGCGGCCGCGTTCGTCGCAGGAGAAGGCGACCGGATCATGCAGCAGCGGCTCGCTGGCGATCAACTCGACGCGGTAACCCTCCGGCACGCGGAAGCTGGCCGCTTCCTCTTCGGCGCTGCGCGCCGGCGCGGCGGAGATCTCCCAAGCACGCCAATTCTCAGGCTGAGCTTCTCCGGCGTGGTCGCCGTTCTGCGCTGCGAGCAGCGCTGCCACAAGGATCAGCATGCGGTCACTGGCCCGCGCCCGCCGACTGAGCAGCGGCAAGTTCGGCGGCTCGCGCGCGGAATCGCGTCCATGCATCGGCGGGATCGACGCCGACCAGGTCTTCCCACTGCGCGTCCGGCGCGGCGCGCACGAGCTCTGCCGCAGCCCGTTGGCGAGGCGAGAGCCACTTCTCGGCGTCGCCGGCTTGGGCCGACGCGTGCACGCGAGCCGCTTGCGCCTCGCTCATGGGAACGAATCGCAAGGGCGTCTGTCGCAAGTAATACTTCTGGTCCTCGACCAGGCGGATCGCGGAGTCGGCCGCAAAGATCTCCGTGGCGCAACCGGCGCGTCCGCGCTTCTCAAGCTCCGCCCGACTGATCACCTTCGGGTCGAAGGACACTGCCACGACTTCGGTGCGATCGATCCACCCGGCGCGGGTCGCGATGACGCCGTCGATGAGGCCGAACTCGGCCTCGCCTTCCCAGTATCACAACATGCCGAAAATGGCTGTTTCGACGCCGCGCGCGAGCGCGCGCTCTTCCTGCGCCGCCAGCGTCAGCCAGGGTGGCGCGGTCTCACCGAGCGCGCGGGCCATGAGTTCGAGCATGGCCGCTCGGCTCCAGTCTTCACGCTGATGGAGTTTCGGAAGCAGATCCTTCTCGCTCGCTGGATTCAGCACGCGCCCCACCGGATTGTTCCAAGCCGCTTCATCGAAATGCTCGCGCACGCGAGCGTCTGCGTCTCCTTCGGTGTTGTTCTTGATGGCGAGCGGCACGAACAGCGTCTCCGCTGCTTCGACAATCAGTGGGTGCGCCAAGACCTGGACACCAAAGCCCGTGCAGTTGCTTCAGCCGGGGACTTCTTGAAAGAGCGTGAGCAGCGGCTTGGCTTCACGCTGCGCGCGCGCGCGCGCGGCGTCGTACTCGCGTTCCCATCGCACGGCGCCGAACTCGACCGGCTGCTGCGGGAGCGGATCGAGCACGGATTGGGCGAGCAGCGCGAGCGCGGCGGCGAGCATCCCTTCAGGATACCTTCTGGGCGAAGATCACGAGGAATCCGCCGGGAGCGCGGACGGCGAGCTCGCGCATGCCGTAGAAGGTCGTGCGCTCGGGCACCACGATCTCGCAACCCCGGGTCGCGGCGATGACGGCGTCGAGATCCGCCACCTCCATGAACAGCGAAACTCCGTCGCTGGCGAAGGGTCATGCCGCGAGAGCGGTATTCTCCGCAGCGATGCCGGCGCGTGATTGCAGCATCACTTCGACCGCGCCGTGCATCAGGATCACGAACCCGATTGCCTCGCCGTGAGGCACCGCAATTACTTGCTGGAAGCCGAGGCGCTCGCACCAGAATTCAAGGCACGGCTCGATCCGCTCGACGTTCAGGACGGGGGTGAGCTTCTGGGCAGCGATGGCACTCATCATGACAGGATAAGATTGCGCTCGGACATGCTTTGCCTCGCCTCCGTTCTGTTGTTGGCGTTCCAGGCTCCTGCCGTCGAAGGGACGATGGACGGTTGGCGCAGTTTCCAAGGCGCGGGCGCCAAGCTGCAGGTCCCGCCGGGAATGGTGGTGGACGAGAGCACCAACGGAAGGATCTACTTCCTCGATGTTCGGCGCCCACTCGTGGGACACGATCTCTTGCTACCTTTTCTTAGGGTCGTGATCGTGCCGAACGAGGCGGTGACGCCCGACCAGGTTTCTCATTTGATGAGCGATGCGGCGACCGTAATCCTCGGACATGAGGGCTATGCGCTGCGCGAAACCCGTGAAGTGCTTGCTTCCGTGGCGGGCGCAGATCGCACCGGTACGCGATTACTCTTCACGCAAGACAACGACATCGGCTGGGATCTGGACGCCTTCGCCCTTCAGATTGGCACGCAAGTTGCGGGCGTGGCCGCGAAGACCTACGCGAGCCAGAGTGAGTCGGAGCGCGCGCTGCACGCACGCATTTTGCAGAGCCTTAGCTTTCGTGAGATCGACGGATCCGAGCCGATTCTCGCACGCGTGGGCTCGGTCGGCGTGCGCTTGCCAGCGATGCTCGTCTTCGAAGTGGACTGGTCCGGAGATCCTCAGGTGGGCAAGGCGACCCTTCGTCTGCCCGAAGGAATGCTGATCCTGAGCGCGCAGGACTGTCGCTCGGAGATCGATGCGCGACGGGCCGAAGAGGTCGCCTTCGCAGAATTCGTTCACAGTGTTCAGCGTGAAGCCGAAGTCTCTAGCGGCGCAGTCGTTCTCGAAGGCAGCGCCGCCGGCTTGATGGTCGCCGGCGCGGAGGTGCTTCCGTTCCAGCGCATCGCGGTGAAGGCGCAGGGCAAGCGTCACGAGTTACTCTCCACCGTCGTGCGCGATGGTGCTTGGATTTTCGCGCTGCAGCTGGTTGCCCTCGAAGAAAATATTACCGCAGCCGAGGTCCGGTTCGAGTCCCTTCTCTCAGCGTTGGACTTCAGTTTTGCGCGGCCTCCGGAGCGTGTCTACTCAGGCCAGGGTCTGCGCTTCAGCTTGCCCGCTCTGATGCGCGCAAGCTTTTTTCCCGCGCCGCACTTCGCCATGCAGGCGGTCGTGGACCACGCGAGCGAGAACGATCTCCCCAACTTGTTCATCGAGTGGCGAACGGATGCCACCGCCGATCAGCATGAGAACATGCACCTGAGCTTCCGTAACGACTTGTTCCCCGGCGTAGGGGCGACGTGGGCGGGGGAGTGGACCGTGCCGTGCAGCCTCGGCGAAGTGGACTTTCTGGTTTCCGTGCTCGGCGAGCAGGGCGAGCAAGGATTGTTGGCCACTGCAGCGCGACCGTGGCGCGACGGCACGCTGGCGATCGTGTTCACGATGCCACACGCGCGTAATGCCAAGCAAGCGGAAGGATTTCTTCATCACGTGCTCGCAGGAGCGCGCGAATTCGATTCGGAGGAGCGCGTGCGGCTTCGCTCCGGCCGCGCCTACTTGGATTTGAAGGATGGCGCTTGGCTCGGGTGGGAATCGGATCGCGCGCAGCAGCCCGAGATCGTCGTTGCTGCTCCGTGGGGCGAACTGCATCTGAGTCTGTCGGATCACGGCGAAGCGGAGCCGTGGCTGGACCATGAGCTGAGCGCGCAAGCCCGCGACGCGCTCTCCTATGCGCGTGCTCAGCACGAGAAGGAGTGGAAGGAAACGGACGCGCGGATCGATGATTGGGTTGAGATTCCGGGTCTCGGGCGCGCAGCGCGCATGCGGCAAGGCTTGGACGGCGCGGGCAAGGAAGCCTTTCTTGAGGTCTACGCCGTGAACGTGCCGCGCGGGTTGATGCGGATTTGGGTATTCGCAACGGGTGCGCCGAACGGCGCTGCGCGCGACGAGATCGCGGCATTGCTCGCAGCAGTGGGCTGCGATCCGATTCTCGAATAGATGGGCAGGATTCTGGCCAAGCTTCTTCTCCTCGGGGAAGCGAGGTTCAGCGTGCACGAGTCGGAGGCGGCGGTGCCTCCGATTCCAAGGAAGCAGTGATCGGCCGGTCCATCGCGCCCACTCCCGGGCGCACCGCGAGTTGGCGCGTCGACAGGGGAACCACCGCCGCGCTCACGCGGCCGAGGCGCCACAGCAGCACCAGCGTCGTCGCTCGCAGCATCGAGGAGATCACGAACAGCGAAAGGTAGGCGTTGTGGTCATGGCCCAGCCGTGAAAGCAGCCAGCCTCCGATGAGCGCGCCGCACATCGTCGCGGAAGCGTGCAGAAAGTTGTACCAGGACAACATGCTCGTGCGTTCGTGCGCAGGAATCGTGTCGAAGAACAGCAAGAACACTGAGAGTTCGTAGCACGCCCACACCGCTCCCGCAGCGAGTTGCGCCACGATCAAATAGGGCACCGATTGGGAGAAGGCCCACAGCAGCGTTGCGAAGACGATGCCGACGCCGCCAATGCGGAGCGTCACATGAACCCCGTGTCGCTTGGCCAATTTGCCCACCAACGGCAACGCGAGTACCCGTCCGAGCAATGCCACCGCAAGCAGGCTCATGTAGGTGAAGTAGCTGAAGCCTGATTCCTTCAGCATGAACGGCGTGTAGAAGGGACCGGCGACCTGCGCTGCAAGCTGCACGCACAAGACGTAGCGCATGAAACGGCCTTCTCCGCCCGCGGAGATCCGGCGCGCAAACTCACCGAAGCCGAGCGAGCGGAAGCCCAGCGGGAGCGGATCGCCGACGCTCTGGCGGGCAAGGCATGTGACCGAGATCGAGCGCGCAAGACAGGCCGCGGCGAAGATCAGCGCGAAGCTGCCAAGCGGCCGCGAGGCCGGCAGCCATTGGTCTCCCCAGCGCAGCAAGACTCCGGCGACGGCGAGGCCCGCGAAGGTCCCGATCTGACTGGCGCGCGTGCGGTTGGCAAAGAATCCCGCTTTGACGGAGGCCGGGACGAGGCCGCCCACCCAGGCGTTCCAGGCCGGCCCGGTGCCGAGTCCGAAGGCCCAATACGCACTCGCGAGGGTAAACAGCGCGAGCAGGCTGAGGCCTCCGCTCCAGGCGCCGAGCGCCATGGGTACGAAGACCAAGGCCTGCAACGTGGCGCAGAAAATCACCCAGCGTTTCAGCGAGCCGAAGCGCGGCGCCAACGCGGGCGTCGCGAGTTGCAGGGCGGCGCCGGCGAGCATGGGCGCCGCTGCGATCAGGCCCGACGCGGCTTCACCGTGGCCGCAGGCGAGTGCGAAGGCGGCGAAATAGGACTCGCCGAGTCCGACCATCACGCTCCACGCGACGCCGTCCCGCCAAATCCAAGCGAGGTCGCGCCGGACGACTGCGGAGGCGTCGCTGCTGATCACTGACGGCAGATGCTATCCGCCGGCACGGTTCGCTTACTCTTCCTCTTCGAACGGGATTTCGTACGGATCGAGTTGCGTCGACTCGGTCGCGTCAAGAGCCTCCTCTTCGGCCACGAAGCCGACCTCGGCCGTGTTGTCGAAGATGAAGGTGTCGTAGGTGAGTTGCTCAGGATCGATCGCAATCCGAACCAGCGGCTTCCCGGTGACCACGATGGTGTCGGCGGCGCGTGAATCATGACGCCAGACCTCGACCGGCACGATGCGCGTTTCGGTTCCACCGTCTTCGTAGAAGAGTTCGAGCACTAGTGGCGCAATCATCGTGCCGTCGTTGCCGACGCTCAGCACGTACGCGCGTGTGCCGATGGGCGCGCCGGCCATCTCGAGAGTGTCGGCGGGGATCTCCAGGAAGGACCGGATCGAGAAATCCACGCTCCCGGTCTCGTAGAACCAGGCGCGCCAGAACCAATCGAGATCCACCGCGCTGGCATCTTCCATGGTGCGGAAGAAATCGGCCGGCTGCGGGCGCTTGAACATCCAACGGCGCGCGTAGGTGCTGAACGCGAGATCGAACAATTGCTCGCCCATCACCACGTTGCGCAGCATGTGCAGGCCCGCGCTGGGCTTGGCGTAGCCGTTCCAGCCGAAGTTCTTGGTGCTGTCCGATGAGGTCATCAGCGGCTCCGACTCCGGATCGGCGACTTGCATCGCGATCATGCCGGGATCACCGCCGTAGATCGGAAAGTCCTCGCTCCATTCGCGCGAAGCGATCGACTCGACGATTCCTGCTCTGCCAGGTACTGCAGAAAGGTATTCAATCCCTCGTCCATCCAGGTCCACTGACGCTCGTCGCTGTTGACGATCATCGGGAACCAGTTGTGACCGACTTCGTGGATCACCACGCCGACCAGCGCGTATTCGTCCTCTTTCGCGCTGTTCCACGGCGAGGGGCGCGGCGAGTTGAAGCAGATCATCGGATACTCCATCCCGTACACCGGCCCGTTGACCGAGGCCGCGGAGGGATAGGGATAGTCGAAGGTCATGCGCGAGTAGACGCGCAGGGTGTGCGCGATGGCGCGCGTGCTCAGGCGGCTCCAGAGCGGCTCCCCTTCGGGCGGCCAGAACGACTGCGCGGCGATGATCGGGCCGCCGTCGCGAACTTGCACGCCGAGGCAATCCCACAGGAAACGGCGCGAAGAAGCCCAAGCGAAGTCACGCACGTTCTGCGCAGCGAAGCGCCAGGTCTTCTCGCCAGCGGCGGGGGCGGCGAGTTTCTGCCGCGCTTCCTCCAGAGTGACGATCATCACCGGCTGCTGATTGCCCGGCGCCATCGCCTTCGACCAACGCGCGCGTTGCTCGGGCGACAGCACTTCGTCGGCGTTCTGCAGCAGGCCGGTCGCAGCGACGACGTGATCGGCCGGCACCGTGATCTCGACTTCGAAGTCGCCGAACTCGAGCGCGAACTCTCCGGCGCCGAGGAACTGTTTGTTCTGCCAGCCTTCGACGTCGTCGTAGACGCAGAGGCGGGGATACCAGTGCGCGGCCTCGATCAGCGGCGAGGCGTCGCCGAATCCTTCCAGTCCGGCACGCGAGTCCGCGAGCCCGGCCGGATTGACCGTGACCGACCACGTGATGCGGAAAGAGAAGCTCGCGCCGGGCGCGAGCGGTTGCGGAAGTTCGACGCGCATCATCGTCTCATTGACGAGGTGCGCTAGAGCCTTGCCATCGGACGAGACTTCGCGCAACTTCACGCCGCCGTCGAAGCTGCGCCGGTCGAACCACCCGGCCAGGGACCAAGCTTCGGTTCCTCCCAGGCTGCCGCTGGTCGCGGTGCGCATGTCGAGTGAATCCGCGGCCAACCAGTTGTCGTCGAGCTGCACCCACAGGAAGTCCAAGGTGTCGGGACTGTGATTGTGATAAGCGATTTCCTCGACGCCTTCGAGCAAACCGCTCTGCTCCTCGAGTCGCACACGAATGCGGTAATCCACGCGCTGCTGCCAGTAGTCCCGGCCCGGGGCGCCGGAGGCGTTGCGCTCGCGGGTGGGCGTCGGCAGCAGGTCGTCGAGCCGGCGGAAGGGGGCCACGGGCAGCGCTTGCTGTTCGCCGAAGCCCGCGCCGCTGTAGTAGTTGACGCCACTCGAAGCGTCGCGCATCAAGTCGCTGAGTTGCTCGAGCATTTCGGGCGACATGACGGGCTCCGGTTCCTGCGCGGAGGCGGTCCACGAAGCGAGGATGAGGCAGGGGAGGATCAGCACGAGCATCGCTGCATACTTTAGGCATCGCCTAGAATTGGCGGCATGAGTTCGATCCTCATCACTGCATTGCTGCTTGCGGCGATACCCGGACAGCAGCATTCTGAGGACGGCCGCGGGCAGGGTTTGTTCACGCGCGAGTGGCACGCGGAGCGACGCGCCGCCTTGCGCGCCGTGCTGAGCGCTTGGGAAGAGCCGGGGGTGGTGGTGTTGCGCGGCGCGGGGGTGAAGGACGACTACCGCGCCTTCTATCAGGACAATTTGTTCTGGTACTTCACCGGCGTCACCAGCCCGGACGCCGTCTGGGTCATGGTCCCCGCCACCGGCGAAGAATGGTTCTTGATCCCGACGGTTTCAGCGCGGCTGCGACGGTGGGATGGAGACGTGGTCGATCCGGAGATGGCGCGCGCAATCACCGGCATCGAGCAATGCCTTCCGCTCGGGAACTCCGACGGGCCTTCGGGCGCATTGCTTGCCTTGCTGACGGAGTTGTCCGTGACCCATAAGACGGTGTTCACCGACCTGCAGCCCGCTGAGAACTGGATGATGGCGCGCGACTACGCGGCGCGCGCATTCGCGGCCACGCAGGCCGATCCCTACGACGGGCGCGTTTCGCGGGAGCAGCAATTCGCCGCCCGATTGGCGGAACGCCACGGCGTGAAGGTGCGTGATCTCTCGCCCGTGTCCGACGCCTTGCGCGCGCGCAAGACTCCGCAAGAAATCACGGCGCTGCGGGAAGCATGCCGAATCGCCGGTGAGGGTCACGCGTTGGCGATGCGCACCGCGCTTCCGGAAGACCCGGAATGGCGGATCGCGGTTGCGATGCGCGCAGAATTCCAGCGGCTAGGGGCCTTCGGCGACGCGTATGCGCCGATCGTCGGCGCCGGCCGCAATGCCTGCGTGCTCCACTACAAGGAGAATCGCCATCCGTTGGCCCGCGGGCAGGTCGTGATGATCGATTATGCTCCCGACTACGCGCGCTATGACGCCGACCTCTCGCGCTCATGGCCGGTGGACGCGCGTTTCACTCCACGCCAACGCGAAGTTTTCGAAGCCGTGCTCGCGGCGCAGGACGCGGCCTTTGCCGAGTGCCATCCCGGCTCGAATCTCGGCCTGATTCACGAAGCGGCGAACGCCGTGCTGCGCGAACGCGGTTTCGGCCCCTTGGTGCACTCCACCTCGCACTGGATCGGCCTGGGCACTCATGGCGTCGGCCCGGGCAAAGATGCGCCGCTGTTGCCAGGCATGACTTTCTCGGTCGAGCCCGGGATCTACCTCGACGACGAAGAGCTCGGCGTGCGCGTCGAGGACATCGTCCTGATCACGGAGGACGGATACGAAGTGTTGTCGGCGGGAGCGCCGCGCACAGTGGCAGAAATAGAGGCGCTGCGTCGCGAGGCCTGGTCACGGCCCGAGGCGGAGCGGTTCAGTCTGATCGAGAAGGGCGGCCGACGTCACGCTCCGATCTACTCGCAATTGCGCGAGGACGGCCCGGTGCCGGTCCTCGCC
The DNA here is from genome assembly GCA_027623585.1 of Planctomycetota bacterium. GTDB lineage: Bacteria > Planctomycetota > UBA1135 > UBA1135 > UBA1135 > JAQBVK01. Next base: position 3,004 of record JAQBVK010000015.1, on the reverse strand, counting down.
AGCGCCGCGGTGCGAGCGGAAGCGATGGAGGAGGCGCGGGCGACGCTCGAAGGCATGCTCGCCGACCGGGCAGACCTGCGCCGCGCGCTCCGCGAATCGGGCGCCTACTTGATCGTGATGGCAGCGGACGAATTCGTTCACCAAATACCAGAGTACGCGCACATGCAACCCCCGCTGTATTGGGCGCGCCGCTCGCGAGGCTTCGGGGCGCAACCCTCGAATCCGGCGACCAGCGTCGGCGAGGAGAATCTGCTGCGCATGCGCGGAGATCCGATGGGTTCGGAGAGCATCCTCGTGCACGAGTTCGCGCATACCCTTCATCACATGGCCTTGGACCGCGTCGATCCCGGCTTCTCGCCGCGCCTGCAAGAAGCGTTCGCGGCGGCGAAGGCCGAGGGCTTGTGGGCCGGCAAGTACGCCGCGACCAACTCGGCCGAATACTGGGCGGAGGGCGTGCAATCCTGGTTCGACTGTAATCGTCCGCCGGATCACGACCACAACGAGGTGAACACGCGCGAAGAGTTGGTGGCGCACGACCCGCGCCTCGCCGCGCTGTGCGCCGAGGTGTTTGCGGGCGCCGAGTGGCGCTGGCAGGAACCCGCTGGCCGCATCCCCGGCTGGGACCCCGCGCGGGCGCCCGCCTTCCGCTGGAGCGCGGAGATCCTCGCTGACGATGCGAACTACCAACGGCGGGTCGCCGAGGAGATCGCCGGGCGCTGATTCGTGACAGTTTCGTGACGGGCTGCTGACTCGCGCGTACCCAGAATGAAGCCATGCTGAGCCTCCTGTTCCCACTCCTCCTGGCAGCTCCGCTCCAAGCCGCCGATCCCGCTTCCAAGGCGCCGGCTCCCTCTCCGGCGCACACGGCCTATCAATGGAAGAGCGAGGCCGGGCTGCGCTAAGTCTGGTGGCTTCCGGAGGGCTACGACGGCAAGAAGCCGCGCAACCTCACGGTGATCCTGCACGGCACCGGCCTCGATTATCGCTGGGGCATGTCGAACAACCCGGTCGCCGTGTTCCGCCCCGACGACATCGTGATCTCGGTCGACGGCACCGGTCCGGGGCAAGGCGACTCGCGGCTATTCCTCGGCGAAAAGAAGGACGCGGAAGGATTCCGCGACTTCCTCGCTGAAATCAGGAAGCATTTCAAGGTGGACCAAGTGTTCCTCTACGGGCACAGCCAAGGCGGCTTCTTCGTGACCTTCTATTCCGGTTTGTTCCCGGAGACCGTCGCGGGCGTGGTCGCGCATGCCAGCGGCACCTGGACCTGGACCGAGACCGGCAAGAGGGCCCAGAAGGTGGCCGTCGCGCTGTTGCACGGCTCCGGCGACCCGGTGGTGCCTTACCGGCAGAGCCCAGGCGCCTACGCGGCGTTGGAAGAAGCCGGATTCGATCGCTTGCTGCTGCGTCGCATGCCGGGTTACAACCACTGGCCGAACGCGGTGCGCGCGACGGAGTGTCTCGACTGGTGTGAAGGCATGCTCACGGCGGACCCGGATCGCGCGCTCTCTCTGGCGGTCGAGATGATGCGCCCGAAGGGGGCGGACGAATACCAGTACGAGATCCCGCCCGCTTTCGCGGCGGCGCGCATGGTGCTCCGGCGATTCCAGGGGGAGGGGCCGGACCCGTTCGGCGGCGTTCCTTCCACCCTGCAAGACCGCGCGAGCGAGCTGATCTCGGCGCTCGACAAGCTCACGACGGACATCGTGAAGGATTTCGAGAAGGAGATCGGCAAGAAGCTCGACCTCGGCAAGGAGCCGCCGCTCGCGGGCTTGCTCGCATTCCGCGCGGATTTCCGCGGCATCGAGCCGGCTGAGCGCTGGTTCCAAAAAATCGGTTTCGACAAAGCCGAGAAAGCGCACGCGAAGGCGGCCGGCGCCATTTTTGACGCCTGGTACGCGGAGAAAAAGTCCGACGGCGATCGCTACACCGAGATCGTCGCTGCGCTGAAGGACGCCTGGCTCTACGACGGCTATCCGCTGGAACTCGGCGAACGGCTGACGGAATGGAAGGGGCTCGCGAAGAGCCTGGATCTCGACAAGAAGGCGTTGAAGGCCAACGACGACGTGGTCGAGCCGTGGTTGAAAGGGTGGGAAGCTCGAGTCTGGGAGCGATACTCGCAGGCTTGCTCCAAGTGGAAAGTGCCGAAGTAGCGGCGCTCCGCACGGGCGGCGCTGAGCCCGTGTTTTCGCCCCGTTCGCGCGGTAGAGTCGCGTGGGAATGACTCGGGCCTTCGCACCGCTCCTCTTCGCGCTCGCCGGCGGCGCCGCCGCGTGGTGGATCTTCACTCCGAGCGGCGACCCGGCCGACAAACTTCGCATCGGAACCCTGGAAGCGGAGGTGGGGCGCCTCGAGGGCGAAGTCGCCCGCCGCGACCTTCAACTCCAATACCTGCGGGAGCGCAAGCGCATTGCGCGCGTGGATCAGGTCGAGCGAGCGCCCGACCCCGCCTCGCCCGACGGCAACACCACGCGCTTCCGTTTCCAGGAACTCGACGAAGCCGGGCAGCCGCTCGGCCCCGTTCAGAACTTCGCTCTGCACGGCGACCTTGCCTACTTCGATGCGTTGGTCGTGAAGTTCGACGATCGCTTCGTCGAGGAGAACGACCTGCTGCGCGGAAGTTCGCTGCTCCTATTCCGCCGCATCTTCGGCGAACACCAGCGCCCGGCGGAGGGTTTTCAGATCGACACCGAGGGCCAGCGCCCGAACGGCTATGCAAACGGAAGCCAGGCGCAAGCCGACTTCCATCGCGACCTCTGGAACCGTTTTTGGGACTACGCGCTCGATCCGGAGGTGGCGCGGCAGGCCGGCGTGCGCGCGATGCACGGCGAGGCTCCGTTCGTGAAGTTGGTGCCGGGGCGCGCCTATGAAATCGAACTGCGGCTTTCCGAAGGTCTGGTGGTGCGCGCGGTACCCGATCCCGGCCCGGTGCCGGCTTCCGCGCACTGAGCCGCGCGGCTGCGGGAAATGAATGGGGGCCGCGGCGGGTTCCCGCCGCGGCCCC
>JAQBVK010000344.1 GCA_027623585.1 Planctomycetota bacterium | reverse complement strand
GCATCGTCTACGACGACGAATACGCCGGACTTGCCGTCGCGCGTGAAGAGGGCGAGCGCATGAGCCGGGTGATCGGCAATCGCAGCGTGGTGATGCACGCCAACCACGGCATCACCGTCGTCGCCCCGACCGTCGCCGAAGCGTTCACCGAGGTCTACTTCCTCGAACGCGCGTGCACCGACTACTACCGCGTCGTCTGTTCGGGCGCCGCACCGCGCATCGTCCCCGACGAGATCGCAGCGGGCGCCATCCGCGCCTACGCACCCGAGCGCGAGAACGAGGCGAGGCTCACCCTCGAGGCGTGGAAGCGGGTGCTCGACCGCGAGGAGCCGGATTACCGTCACTAGACCGAAGTTCCCAGCGGTCTTGCAACTGAAACTGACAGGAACTCGTTCTGCTTGAACGACTTAGATGCTGGCTGCTGCTCTTTCTGATGCAAGTATGTAGCCATGTAATGTAGTTGAGTTTCGGCCTGGGATGCGTACAATGCACCCATGCATATCGACATCGTGCCCAACCGTAAATCGCGCCCTGCCTACCTGCTGCGCGAATCCTACCGCGACGGAAACAAGGTCAAGAAGCGCACCCTCGCTAACCTTTCCTCGCTATCCGATGAACAACTCGCGGCTATTCGAGCAGTGCTCAAAGGCCAGCGACTAGCCCCGGTCGATGCCCTTTTCGAGATCGTCGATTCTCGGCCCCATGGACATGTCGATGCCGTCCATGTAGCCATGTCACGCCTTGGGGTCCCGGCACTGCTCGGTTCCAGGCCCTCGCGCGAGCGCAGCGTCGTGCTGGCGATGCTTGCGGCGCGGATCCTCGCCCCGCACACCAAGCTCGCCACCACGCGCTGGTGGCACACTACCACCCTCGCCGATCACTTCGGCGTAGCCGATGCGAACGAGGATGAGTTGTACGCGGCAATGGACTGGTTGCTGGAGCGTCAGACCGCCATCGAGAAGAAGCTTGCTGCCCGACATCTCGGGCCCGGCGCCTTGGTCCTCTATGACCTGACTTCGAGCTACTTCGAAGGCGCGACCTGTCCGCTGGCCCGTCTCGGCTACAGCCGCGACGGCAAGAAAGGCAAGCCGCAGGTCAACTACGGGCTGCTCACCGATGCACGCGGCTGCCCGGTGGCGGTCTCGGTGCACGAGGGCAACACCGCCGATCCAACGACGTTGATGCCTGCCGTTCATCGTCTGCGAGACACATTCGGCATCAACGACGTGGTCATGGTGGGCGACCGCGGCATGATCTCGAAAAAGGCCATCGCGGAGCTGACTACGCACGATGGCGTCGGCTGGATCACCGCACTCAAGAGCGCCTCGATCCGCGCACTGCTCGAGCAAGGTGCACTGCAGTTGGGATTGTTCGATGAGCGCAACCTGTTTGAGCTGTCCCATCCGGAGTTTCCCGGCGAACGCCTGATCGCCTGTCGTAACCTCGAGCTGGCGAAGCTACGCGCCCACAAGCGCGAGGCCCTGCTGCTAGCGACCGAAAGTCATCTGGAGAAGGTGCGCGCGAGTGTCCAGGCTGGGCGGCTGCGCGGCCAGGACAAGATTGGCCTGCGGGTCGGCAAAGTCATCAATCAGTACAAGGTGGCCAAGCACTTCAAGCTCGAGATCACCGAAACGACGTTGTCGTTCAAGCGCAACGAAGAGCAAATCGCTGCGGAGGCGGCGCTCGATGGGCTCTACATCATCCGCACCTCAGTACCGGCTTCGCAGATGGACGCACCCGAGTGCGTGCGTCGCTACAAGTCCCTCGCACAAGTTGAGCGGGCCTTTCGTTCAATCAAGACCATCGACCTCAAGGTGCGTCCTATCCATCATCGTCTTGCCGACCGTGTGCGCGCCCACATCTTCCTGTGCATGCTCGCCTACTACGTCGAGTGGCACATGCGCGAGGCGTGGCGGGAGTTGATGTTCGCCGACGAGGACCAGCACGCGAAGGCCACACGCGACCCGGTCGCACCGGCCCGGCGCTCACCGGCCGCCGAGGCCAAGGTCACCCGCCACACCCTCGAGGACGGTACCCCGGCCCACAGCTTCCCTACTTTGCTCGCGGCCCTCTCGACCATCGTGCGCAATACCTGTCGCACCCACCAGGTCGAGCACGCTGTACCGAGCTTCGCCATTACGACCCGCGCCAACGCGAAACAGCAACGCGCAATCGAACTACTCCAACAACTGTCCGTGTAGCCAGTAACGGGCAACGTGTTTCGAACGTATCCTATTGAATAGGTGCTCAAACTCGACCACAACGCAGCGGAACTTCGGGCTAGTGACGCTCTCGGTGTCGTCGTCGCCTCGCCCGGCTCGGTCAGCGACCAGGCCAACCACGAGCGTGAGATCCCCGAGGGCACGAACCGCAGACCGCAGCGCTTGCGGCTCAGATCACCGTGCAACGGCTGCGCAATCGAGTCGAACAGCGCTTCCGCGCGCCGGCGGTCCCCGGACGTCACGTGGGCGCATCCGAGGTGGAACTTGGCGCCGACTCTCCCACCAGTAGCTCCTCGAGGACCTCA
>JAQBVK010000343.1 GCA_027623585.1 Planctomycetota bacterium | reverse complement strand
TCACGCGCGCCCTTCAGGCCGGCGGCTTCCACTAAGCGGCCTGCGCTTTCGCCAGGAGGGTTCTTGAACGCGCAGCCCGCGCTGGCGAGCGTGACCGGCTGGCTGGCGTTCTTGCGCCGCAGAAATTCTTCCTGCGCGACGCGAATCGCTCGCGGATCCGACGGCTTCAAACTCAGCAGCGCCTCCAGCACCACCCAGGCGCCGAGCCGGCCGTCGCGATAACTCGGCGCACACTCGTCGCGGCGCAGAACCTTGAGGTGCGCGGCGCTTCCGGTCCCTAGGCCTCCGCCGGCTGGATCCCAGACGGTGACTTCGGCGATGCAATCCCAGAGCCCCCAGGCCGCACTGCCCGCGTTCATCGCCAGCGCGCCTCCCAGTTGACCAGGCACGCCGATCAAGGCTTCGAGTCCGGAGAGACCGGCGTCGCAAGCGGTGCGCACGAGTTGCGGCAAGCTGACTCCCGCCCAGACCCGGAGTCCGGCCTCACCCTCCCGGAACACGCGCCGCAAGGTGCCGGTGTGGACCACTGCCCCGTGCACGCCAGCGTCCGGTGCCAGGGTGTTCGCGCCGCCGCCGAGCAAGCGCGTGGCCACGCCCTCGCTCGCAAGCCGACTCAGCACCGCCGCGAGGTCTTCCGGACGCTGCGGCTCGTAGAACAGTTCGGCCGGGCCGCCGATGCGGAGCGTGGTGTGCGCGGCGAGCGGTTCCATGCGCCGCAAGGGCGCCCGTTCAACAGAGTCCGCGCGCGAAGGCATCGACGTCTCCCGCCCCGAGGCATAGCACGACGTCGCCCGGATCGAGCCACGCATCGAGCGCGGCGCGCGCGCTCTCCATTTCTTGAACCACCGCGAGCGGCCGCGCGCGGCGACGAATCAAGTCCGGCACCAATTCAGCGACGCTCGCTCGCAACTCCTCGGGGTCGCGCGCTCGATAGATTTCGAGCAGCAGCAAACGATCGGCGAGGTCCAACGCGGGCGCGAATTGCTCGCGGTACGCGTGAAAGCGCTGCGCTTGGTGCGGTTGAAAGACCGCGAATACGCGCCGTCCCGGCCAGCGCTCGCACACCGCTTGCAGGGTCGCGCTGATTTCCACCGGATGGTGGGCGTAGTCACTGATCACGAGTGCGCCGTTGCGGGTGCCGACTTCTTCGAGCCGCCGCGAGCAACCGCGGAACTCGGCGAGCGCCGCGCGCACTTCGGATTCGTCGAGCCCCAAAGCGCTCAACACCTCTGCGACCAGTGCGCCGTTCCGTCGATTGTGCAGGCCGGGGAGTCCGACCTCCCAGTCTTCCGGCAAGGGCGCCGCAGTTCGCCAGCCTGCGCGCGCGCGGCTGCGTAAGTCGGGCGCTTCGGGCCCGGCATAGACCTTGCCTGCGGCGGAACAGGCGCCGAGGAACCGGGCGAAGGACTCAGTGACTTCAGGCAAACCGCCGGGATACGTGTCCGGGTGCTCCGCGTTCACGTTGGTGAGCGCCACGCTCCACGGTGACAGATGATGAAAGGATCGCGCGTATTCGCAAGATTCGAGCACCAGCGGCTCCAGCGGGTCACCCCAATCGGCGGACCCGCCGAGCTGCGCGCAGGGCGCGCCGACCACGAAGCCCGCGGCGCGTCCGGCGCGGCGCAATCCGAAAGCAATCCACGCGGAGGTGGTGGATTTGCCGTGCGAGCCGGCCACCGCGAGTACGCGACGCAGCCGCGAGATGCTGCCGAGCATTTCCGGATAAGTCGCGGCACGAGCGCCGCGAGCGCGCGCCGCCGCGAAGGCTGCATCCTGCTCCGGCACGGCGACTGAACGCACCGCCCAGGAGACCTGCGGCGGTTCGGATTGCGGCCAAGCGAGCAAGCCGGCTTGCACGAGCGGATCTGCAGGACTGAAACTCGCGCGATCCGCTCCATACACCGTCCAGCCGGCCTGGAGCAGCAAGCGGGCGAGGCCGCGCATCCCCGTGCCCTGCGCGCCGCACAACAATGCGGTGCGTCCCGCCGTGTCGGCCAACGCGTCGAGCGCGTGCGGAGGCGCGGGCGCGAGCGTCATGGACATTGCCGCAGAGGGACCGCTCACGCTTCGTACTCTACGCGGAGGAGACCGCGATTTCCTCCAATGCGCGAACCGCCTGCTCGCGCCCATCGCCGACGCGCGCCCGCAGCGACTCGAGATGCGCGCGCATCGGGCCGCGCAGAGCGGGTTCCATGGTCGCCGCAGCGACGCGCGCGAGTGCGGCGGCGTCGAGATTTTCTTCGCGGATCACGGCAAGTCCCGGCGCGAGCGCCACGGCGTTGCGCTCTTGCTGACGATCGCGGTGGTGCGGGTACGGAACGATCACCGCCGGCAGCGCGTGCAACCAGAGTTCGGCGACGGTTGATGCGCCGCCGCGCGTCAACGCGAAATCGGCGGCAGAGTAGGCGGCGCCCATCTCGGCGCAGTGTTCGCGCACCACGAGCGTGTCCGGCCAGGCCGCTTCCGCGGCCGAGAGTTCGGCGGAGCGGCCCGGGCCGCACAACACCAAGGCGCGCGCCCCTTGCTCAGCGAGTAGCG
>JAQBVK010000342.1 GCA_027623585.1 Planctomycetota bacterium | reverse complement strand
GTCGAGCTGCTCCAGCAGATCGCTTCGTTCCGCGGCCTCGAGCCGCGCGCGCAACAGGCGCGAAGTGTCGGAGGGTGAAAGATTCAATCCGTCGAGGCTGCCCGCCGACGCCGCGCGTCTTGCGAAACTCGCAAGCAGCCGTGCGGTCGCGATGTCGAGGTCGCCGCGCGCGATGGCCATGCGCGCTTGCCCGGCGTAGGCGAGCGCGACGAAGTGGTCAGAAGCATCTTGATCCCCGGGATTCGCGGCAGTCGCCTCCTCGAAGCGTGCCATCGAGCGTTCGTAGGCCTGATGCGCGGCTTCGGGCTTTCCGTTGCGGCGATGGAACTCGGCCGTCGTGTAGGAAGCGACGCCGCAGTACCAGGTCCAATTCAGCGGCGCGTCCGGCTCGCGTAGTCGTTGCGCGTAGGCTTCTTCGAGACGCTCCACGCCGTGGTCGGCGACGAGGCGGTTGCGCCAACGGTCGTGCAGCTCCCACGAGTCGGGGAAGCGGCGCAGGCCTTGCTCGACCGCATTCTCGGCAGGACCGAGCGCGCCGAGCTGCACGAGGAAGTCATAGTGCGCGATCGCGTGTCCAACCTCTCCGAGCGGATGCTGCGCGAGCACCGAGAAGGCGGCATGCAAGTCCGCGAGCCAACTCGGCGGCCACTCGCGCTTGGCGGCGATCGCCTCGCCGATGGCCGTGCGGCGCGCATCCGCGTAGAGACCGAGCACGGCCATCGCGTTCCAGGACGGCTCGCCGGGGGGCAGCGCCTTGACCGCGGCTTCGGCGCGAGCGGTCGCTTCGGCTGCTTCGCCGAGATAGTGGGCAGTCAGGGCCGCGACGGCGTCCACGCGCCAACCGCTTGCACCTACAGCCTGCGCATCATTCAGCGCCTCGCGCGCATCCGCGAAGAGCAAGCGCTGGTATTTGGGAGCACTGGCCGGATCTGCGGCCAGGCGCGCGGCAGTCTCCGGCGAGATCGCGAGCGCGAAGCGGGCTTCGGCGAGGGCGAGCAGGGCTGCGTCGTCGGCACCCGAGGCTGCGCGATCGAGGCTTGCGTTTAATCCTTCCCAACTCGGTGGCGCCGCTGCGGGCGCGTAGGCGAGCGATCGGGTCCATGCCTCCGCATCGACCTCGCTGGCGCGCGTACCCAATCCGCGGTGCACCACGGCGAGGCCGCGGGCGCGCGGAGAATCCGCTCCTAATCGCTCCAAGGCGCCGACGAGTTCGTCGCGTTCGCCGCTGGTGAGCGGAGAACGCAGCGCTTCCGCGATCAACTCGACGGCAGAGGTCGATTCGCTCTTCGCCAACGCTTCGAGTGCAAGCTTCTGCATCTCGAGGTCCAAGCCGAAGAGCGCGAGCCGCAGGAGATCTACCGGCGCGGCGTCGGGATGCGCCTGCGCGGCCTGCAGCAATGCGCGCTGTAGATCCTTGTCGCCATCGGCGAACGCAGTTTCAACCATTTGACGATCGCGGACGTCGCGGCTGGCCACGCGCTCCGGCAGGGAGCGATCGCCGCGGGTGGGCGGCGGAGGCGCATCGCGGTTCTCGATGCCCTCGCGCACGGTCTTGAACACCGAATCGGTGTCCCAGGCGTAGAACATGTCGTACTCTTCCGCGCCGTCGAGTTCGATCATGATGTGCCGCGGCGCCACGCGGGTGCCGTCAAAGTACTTCTCGAAGAGGATCGGCTCGATCTCGATGTGTTCGCCGCAGGTTACGGTGCCGAAGCGCGGGCACGGGATGCGGTTGCCCTCGTCGTCGTGGTCGCGAGATGTGTGCCGATAGACCGAGGCAATCACCGCAACGTAAGGGGCATAGAGTGCGGCGATGTCGGGCTGCCGGTAGCGGATCCCCGCGTAGTGTTCGCTCGCGATCTCGCCGTCCATGTTGACGCAGATCAAGATCGCTTGTCCGGTCTCCTGCGCGACCATCAGCGCGTCGTCCCAACTGCGTTGCCAAGTGACCAAGCAAGGCTTCGCCCAATCCTCCTCGGTTGGGGCGAACCACATCGCCTCGCGGTTCACTCCCGGATCGGTTCCGCCTTGCGCGAAGACACCGGCTGCCGGACCGGAAGCGGCGAGAAGGGCAAGCATGAGGGCGCGGCGGCGCATCCCGTCATCATATGCGGGGCTATACTTCGCCACCCGCGCCGTCGGCCGGGAAAGCCCTTGAGCGCAGACGCCGCATTGAATGAGCGCATCGAGCGCGCGAGCGTCGGCCTGCGCGCGGTACAGACGGAACTGCGCTCGGTGATCGTCGGTCAGGAAGACCTGATTGAGGGGCTTCTCATCGGCTTGCTGGCGGGCGGCCACGTACTGCTCGAAGGGCTGCCCGGGCTGGCGAAGACCCTCGCGGTGCAATCGCTCGCGACTGCGGCTGGAGGCAGTTTCCATCGCGTGCAGTTCACGCCCGATCTGCTGCCAGCGGACTTGCTCGGCGCTCAGATCTATCGCCCTCAAACCGGCGAGTGGGTGATGCGCGAGGGGCCGGTGTTCGCGAACTTCGTACTCGCAGACGAGATCAATCGCGCGCCTGCCAAGGTGCAATCCGCC
>JAQBVK010000341.1 GCA_027623585.1 Planctomycetota bacterium | reverse complement strand
CATCCGCTCGGCGATGCTCTCGCGGAGGCCGGCGCTGCGGAAGCGCCGCCCCCCGCCGCGCTGTCCGAATCCGGTGGACCCTGGATCGGCATCCTTCCGGGCAGCCGTCGCCGCGAAGTGCGCGAAAACTTGCCGGACATGCTGGCGGCGGCGGCGCAACTGCGGCTTCGCCTTCCGAGCGCGCGCTTCGTGCTTCCTCACCTGCGTATGGAGTTGTGGGAGACCCTGCGCGCGGGTCTCGCCCACTCTCCCGTGCCAGTGCTGGAAGCGCCCGGCTGCTTCCACGCGGTGCTGCCCCGACTCGCCGGAGCCTGGAGCGTCAGCGGCACGGCCAGCCTGGAGGCCGCGCTCTGCGGCGTCCCCACCGTGACCAGTTACCGCATCCGCTCCCGCTTCGCCGCCTGGTACGCGCGTCACGGCCTGAGCGTGCCGCACATCTCGGGCATCAACCTGCTCGCCGGACGGGAACTGCTGCCGGAATTGGTGGGATTAGAATGCCCTCCGGAGTTGCTCGCCGAGCGGCTCGCCGAGCTGCTGGAGCCGGCGCAGGCCGCAAGGCTGCGCACCCAACTGGCCGATCTGCGTTCCGCTCACGCTGCTCCGGGAGCCGCCCTGCGGGCGGTCCTGGCGCTCGAGCGCGCTGCGGCTGCGCGCTGAACCGAGACCGGCCTGGCCCGTTGACCTAAAGATTCCTGGAACGATGTTCGCACTGCTCGCCCCGCTGCTGCTGCTCTGCGCCCCGCAAGGGCCGTCCGAGAAAGACCTCTTCGATTCCCAGCTCGCGGTGCTCCGCGGCGGTCAGCACGCCGACGGCCACTACGGCCAGGGCTTCACCGAGACCGCGCAGGTGGTCGCGGCGATGGCGCTCTCGCCGCGCGCCTACCGAACCGACGACGGCCCCTTCCTGCGCGACGCAGTGCAGTGGCTGCTGAAGCATCGCGCAGAGGCCGCGGAACCCCAGCAGCAAGCGCTGCTCGCGCTGGCGCTGTCCCGCGCGCACCGGGATCTCTACGCGCCGACCGTCGCAGAGTTGCTCGCGCCGCACGGCTGGACCGCGGCGGAACTGCCGCGCATCCTGCTCGCGTCGAGTGAGCCGCGCAGCGCGCTCGAGATCTTGAGCGCCATTCCGGAGCACACGCCCTACGCGGAGCGCGCCGCCGCGGTCGCGCGCGCGGGCATGGTGCGCGCGCTCAGCGCCCAGAAATCCGCCGGCCCGTCCAAAGACGCCGCCGCCCTATACGAGAAGGGCGTGGACTATCTGCTCACCCAGCGCAACGCCGACGGTATCTGGGAAATGTTCGGACAGCCCGAGCCCGGCGTCACCGCGATGGCAGCGCGCGCGCTGCTCGGATCGACGCGCGCCGAAGCGCGCGCCGCCGCCGACCCCGCGCTGGCGTGGTTGCGCACTTTGCAGCAAGGCGACGGTTCCATCCACGGCGGGCGCGTGCAGGTCTATACGACCTCGGTCGCGATCGGCGCCTTGAAGGCGGCGAACCGCCCGGAGGATTCCGAGGCGATCGAGCGCGCAGCGGCCTTTCTGGTCGCGGTGCAGTGCGATGAAGGCGAGGGCTACACGCCGAACGACAAGTTCTACGGCGGCATCGGCTACGGCGGTGACCTGCGCCCGGATCTCTCGAACTTGCAGTACGCGATGGAAGCCTTGAACGAGGCCGGTGTCGCGAGCGAGGATCCGGCGATGCAGCGCGCCATCCTGTTCTTGCAGCGCACGCAGAACCACGCCGAAACCAATCCAGAGCGCTACTTCGACGCCGAGAGCCTGCAGCCGGTGCGCGCCGGCACGGACGGCGGCGCCGCCTACTACCCCGGCAACTCGCCGGCCGGCACCGAGCCGCAATCCGACGGCAGCGTGGTGGCGCGCTCCTATGGCTCGATGACCTACGCGCTGCTGAAGTGTTACGGGCTCGCTGGGCTCGATCGTTCGGATGAACGGGTCGAAGCGGCGGTGCAGTGGATTCAAGATCACTGGACGCTCGAAGTCAATCCGGGCTTCGACATGCTGGCCGACCCGCGCGGCGGCTTCCAGGGTTTGTACTACTACTACGAAACCCTGGCCGAAGCGTTGCGCACGCTGGGCATCGACGAGGTCGTGACTCCCGGCGGCGCGCGCCACGATTGGCGCGCCGAACTCGTCAGCGTGCTGAAGCGCGCGCAACACGCGGATGGCTCTTGGGTCAACGAGATGGCGCCGCGCTGGTGGGAAGGAAATCCGGTGCTGTGCACCGCCTACGCGTTGAACGCCTTGCACGCGGCGCGGCGCTAGGCTGCGCGGCGTGAGCGAGGGACTCTTCCGCGCGCGCGACGCGCAAGGGCGCGAGCGTTGGGCCTTCGGCGATGCCGCCGCGGCGCGCGACGTCAGTGAGGCCATCGGCGGCGGCCTCGACGCGGCGGCGGCGTGGCTGATGAGCAACGCGAAACCGTCGGGTGTGGCCCTCGCCTTCGGTCCCCCGCTGCTGCCAGGGCGGCCGGGCAAGGCGCTGTGCGTCGGGCGCAACTTCGCCGCCCACGCGCGCGAACTCGGCAACCCGATACCCGA
>JAQBVK010000340.1 GCA_027623585.1 Planctomycetota bacterium | reverse complement strand
GCTCAAGCGCAGCCGGAGGGCGGCCAGTTCCGGGCCAGCCCAGCTCCAAGCGGCCATACCCGCGAGGAGGATAATTGCAGGGGTGAAAAGACGTCGCAGCATCAGAAGGCGCCTCGAAGCAAGTTCCTGAAAAAGCCTGAAGGCAACAAAGGATATGACGCATTTCGAGCCCTCGGCGGCGTTTTCCCGCCGACTCAGCTGGATCTCAGGACGGATACAATGCCGCCTGTACGCATGACTTACGCACGCGTGGAGGAGGCCGTGGCCGCGATCCGAGAGGGTCGCATGGTAATCCTGGTGGACGACCCCCGGCGGGAGAATGAGGGTGACCTGGTGATGGCGGCCGAGCGCATCACGCCGGAGGCGGTCAATTTCATGCGCAAGGAGGCGGGCGGCCTGATCTGCCTCGCGCTCGACGGTGGCCTCGCCGACGCGCTCCACCTCCGCGCCCAAGTCAGTGAGAACACCTCACGCATGGGCACGGCTTTTCTCGAGTCGATCGAGGCTGCGGAAGGCGTCACGACCGGCATCAGCGCCAAGGACCGCGCGCGCACGATTCTCGCGGCGGTGCGTCCCGGAGCGCGCCCGCAGGACTTGGTGCGACCGGGCCACATCTTTCCGTTGCGCGCGCGCGACGGTGGGGTGTTGGTACGACCGGGACAGACCGAGGGTTCGGTGGATCTAGCGCAATTGGCCGGTCAGCGACCTGCGGGCGTGATCTGCGAAATCATGAACGAAGACGGCAGCATGGCACGCATGCCCGAGTTGGAAGTCTTCGCGCAAAAGCACGGCCTGCCGATCCTGACCATCGCCGACCTGATCGACTACCGTCGCCGGCGCGAGCGTCTCGTCGAGCGCCGCGTCGCCGGCGTGCGTTTGCCGACCGAAGCCGGCGAGTTCGCGCTCCATCTCTATCGCTCGAAGACCGATGGCAAGGAACACCTCGCGCTCACGCACGGATGGTCCGAGCCTCCGTCCGACGCCGGAACCGCCTTCTCGAAAATCGAGGAGCCGGTGATGGTGCGCGTGCACAGCGAGTGCCTGACCGGCGATCTGCTCGGCAGCCTGCGCTGCGATTGCGGCCCACAGATGCACGCCGCGATGGCGCAGATCGTGGCCGCCGGCCGCGGGGTGCTGCTCTACATTCGGCAGGAAGGGCGCGGCATCGGACTCGAGAGCAAGTTGCAGGCCTACCACCTGCAGGACCGCGGTCTCGACACCGTGGAGGCCAACGAACACCTCGGCTATCCGGCCGACATGCGCGAATACGGCGTGGGAGCGCAGATCCTGCACGACCTTGGCGTCCGCCAGATGCGGCTGCTGACCAACAATCCCAAGAAGCTCGCGGCGCTCGAGGGCTACGGACTCGAGATCTCGGAGCAACTGCCGATCCAGTCGGCGGTCCAGGAGCACAACGCCGCCTATCTCCGGACGAAGCGAGACAAGCTCGGGCACTTGTTGTCCCACCTCGAGCCACACTTGGAGCCCAAAGGGGACCGTCCCTTGCGTTCGTGAGCCGTAGGGAAGAAGAGCCGCCGGCGCCTCGTCAGAAGGGGGTGCGCGCCGCCTCTTCAGCCTTGAGAGCGCTTCCTCCGAAACTGCCCGAGCCCGCCCCGCGCGACCTTGCACTCGGCGACGCCCGGGTCGAGGCGTTGTTCCGGGAGTTCGCGCCCAAGGTTTTCGCCTTGGCCCGTCGCTTCGGATTCGATGCCGACGAGGCCGAAGACGGCGTGCAAGAAGTGTTCGTCAAGGTGCAGCGCCGGATCAGCACCTTCCGAGGCGACGCCGCGCTCTCAACCTGGCTCTACCAGGTGGCGGTCAACACGCTGCGCGATCACCGCCGCAAGTTGATGCGGCTCAAGCGCCCGTTGCCGTTTTCGACGCCGCGCGGAGCCGACGAGAGCGGGGAACCCCCGGAGCAGCGACTCGTTTCTCCGATCGGAACTCCGCAGGAAGACGCGGCGCGCGCCGAACGCGGGCGCATCGTGCGCGAGGCGCTCGACCGCTTGCCGGCGCGCTTCCGTGACGTGCTGGTGTTGCGCGAGTTGGAAGGTTGGTCCTACCGCGACATCGCGCGCGTGCTCGGGCTTGCTCAAGGCACGGTCGAGTCGCGCATCTTCCGCGCCCGCGCCCGGCTCGCGGCGGATTTGCGCCGCCAGGAGGAATCGCTGTGAGTCGACACCCCGAAGACCTCGAGCGGCTCTCCGCCTGGTTCGACGGCGAAGTCGGCGAAGTGGAGGCCGACGAAGTCCGCGCCCGCCTGCTCGGCGATCCCGCGCTGCGTGCCCAACTCCAAGAGTGGCGCGGCCTACGCGAAGAGCTGCAGACGCTCCAGCCTGAGCCTTTGGCTCCTGCGCGGCTCAGTCAACTGCACGCGCGGCTCGCGTTCGCCGGCGCACGCGATTCGCGCTTGCTCGACCGCGCGGTGCGGCTGTGGTCGATCGCCGCCGCCTTGCTGGTGGTGGTCGGCGCCGGCTGGCTCGCGGCACAGGCGCGACTCGGCTTCGATGCGGCCGAGCCGGCCTTTGCGCGCGAGCCGCGCGAGATCGAGCGCG
>JAQBVK010000339.1 GCA_027623585.1 Planctomycetota bacterium | reverse complement strand
CCAACGCTCGACGGTCTCGGCGGAGACGCCGAGCCGGTGCGCTGCTTCTGCGAGGCCGATCTCCATGCAGCTTCGGATTCTAGCGCCCGTCGATGGCCGGCCGGAGCGCGCGGCTAGGATGCCACTCGTGGAGATTTCGATCGAAGCCCTGGAGCGAAGGGCCGAGCGTGGCGGGCTCGCTGGGATCCCGACCAAGTCGGAGGCGGGCCAGCGCCTCAATGAAGCCGACGCCTTGGCGATGCTGCGCTGCGACGACCTCGCGCTGCTCGGAGCGCTCGCGGATCGGGCGCGCCAACGGCGTTGGGGACGCGATGCGTACTACAACGTCAACATCCACATCAATTACACGAACTGGTGCAACAAGTTTTGCTCCTTCTGCGCCTTCCAGCGCCGCCCCGGTGATGACGGAGCGTACTGTCTGACGCCAGAGCAAATCCACGACCAGTTGAAGGCGGCCAATCCCGAGGCCACCGAAGTGCACATGGTGGCCGGCGTATGGCCCGCGCTGCCCTACGAGTATTACCTCGACATCTGCCGCGCCGCCAAAGCCGCGCGACCGGACATTCTGGTCAAGGCCTTCACGATGGTCGAGGTCGACCAGATCGTGAAGACCGCGCGTAAGCCGCTCGAAGAGGTGCTCGCGGATCTCAAGGAAGCCGGACTCGACTCGATGCCCGGCGGCGGCGCGGAAGTCTTCAGCGAGCGCGTGCGCCAAGAACTGTATCCCAAGAAGATGGGCTCCGAGCGCTGGATCGAACTCGCGCGCGGCATCCACCATTTCGGCTTCAAGACCAACTGCACGATGCTCTACGGCATGACCGAAACGCTGGAAGAGCGTGTCGACCACTTGTCGCAGTTGCGCGCACTGCAGGACGAAACCGGCGGATTCCAGGCCTACATCCCGCTCGCTTTCCACCCGGCCAACACCGAGCTCGAGCATCTGCCGTTTCCGAGCGCGGCCGAGCGGTTGCGCGCGGTCGCGGTCGGTAGACTGTTCCTCGACAACGTGCCGCACGTGAAGGCGTATTGGGTGATGCTCGGGCTCGCGGTCGCGCAGACCGCTCTGACCATGGGCGCCGACGACCTCGACGGCACCGTCACGCAAGAGCGCATTTACCACGATGCGGGCGCCGAGACTCCGCAAGCCCTGTCTCGCGAAGAAATTCATCACTTGATCCGCGAGGCCGATCGCGTGCCGGTCGAGCGCGACACCCTGTACCGCGAGCGGCGCCGGTTCGACGAGGCAAGATCGAGCCGCGTCGGCATTCCGACCGCACCGTCGCAACCACTGGCCGTCTAAAGCGCATGCTGCGCGTCGGCTCGGTGCCTTATCTAGTGGCGCGTCCGCTCACCGAGGGCTTGGATCAAGACCCGCGGGTGAGCTTGGTGCTCGCCGAGCCGAGCCGGCTGGCGCGCGGACTCGCCGACGGTTCGCTCGACGTGGCGTTGGCGTCATCGGTGCTCGCTGCGGCGGCGCCGCGACTGCCGTTGTGGAAGGACGGGCCGGTGATTGCATCCCACGGCCCCATCCGTTCGGTGCTGCTGTTCACGCGACCGGAGTTGCGCTCGCCGCGGGAGATTCGCACCTGGACCGCCGATCCAGCCAGCCGCACCGGACGTGCCTTGACCGGCCTGTTACTCCGCGATCTTTGGGAGGCCGGCGCGACCGTGATCGACCCCCCCCCTGGTGCCGATCCTTTTGACGCGGCCGACGCCCTCGGTGCGGACGCCGTGCAGTTGATCGGCGACGCGGCGCTGCAGGCATGCGCGGACTCACCGGCTTGGCGTCCCCATGACCTCGGCGAAGCCTGGCGCGAACTCACCGGGCTGCCCTTTGTATTCGCCGGCTGGATTGGCCGCGCCGGCTTCGACTTCACCGCCGCCGCGCCCACGCTGGAAGCCGCTGCGGAACGAGGCGCGTCACGACTCGAAGCGCTGATCGCCGAACAGGGGCCGCGCCACGTGCTCGGCCCCGCGTTCGTCCGGCGCTACCTCTCCGCCGACCTCATCTGGCGCCTGCCGCGCGCTACGCTGGATGCCAGCCTTGCGGAATTCGCCAGCAGGCTCGACTGTTGAACGAAAACATGGATGCCGCCGGAAGCTTGCCGCTGTTTCCACTGCCGCAGGTGTTGCTTTACCCGGAAGCCGTGGTGCCGCTGCACTTGTTCGAGCCGCGCTACCGGCAGATGATCGCCGACATGATCAGCGCCGGCGAGGATCGGCTGGTGATCGCCGCGTTGCGGCCTGGCTACGAATCAACTTATTTTGATTCGCCGCCGGTGTACGAGATCGGCGGCGTCGGCAAGTTGCTGAAGTGCCATCGCCTCGCCGACGGACGCTGGAACGTGGTGCTCCAAGGTGAACGGCGCGTCAAAATCCTAGACGAAATCACGAGTGGACGCCTCTATCGACGCGTGCGCGTGATGGAACTGATCGAGCCGAAGGTGACCGAAGACGAGCCGGCCGACTTGCGTGAGCATCTCTGCCGAGCACTGCGCGCGCTGGTGGGCTCGGACATCTGCATCCCGGAATGCGCGCACGCGGGATATCTCGCGGACGTGCTGCTGCTGCAACTTCCGCTCTC
>JAQBVK010000338.1 GCA_027623585.1 Planctomycetota bacterium | reverse complement strand
CCGTTCAGCCGCGGATCCAGCACGCGCTCGACCGCGACGAAGAAGGCGTCGAGATCCACGTGGAGGACGGTGCGGGAGGGCACCCGGTCATGATATGATGGATGTCAGAGTTCGCCAGAGGCGGAATCCGCGCGGCTAGGCCTGCGGTGCTCCCGCCCCCGCGCGCCGGAGCAGCACGATGCCGAGCAGGCAGGGCATCAGCCAGGGCACGGCGGGGATCAGCAGGACGAAGCCGGGGAGGCTGCTCCAGTGATCGAATCCCCAGAGCGGACTCTGCGCAGAGCTGAAGGCCTCAACGATGCGGATGCCGACGCAGAGGGCAGCGAGCAGGCTGATCGTCACGTAGACGCGGCTCGTGGTGGAGCCGAGCCAACGAAGCTTCCCCATCGCGGCGGCGAAGGCGGCGGTCGCCAGGTAGGTCAGAGTGGCGCCGAAGAAGAGCAGGATCAGCGAGAGTTGATCCATCAGCGCGATCTCGGGCGTCATCGTCTCGCTGCCGAGGCGCGCAAGGCTGCGGTACTCGACGAGCTGCATCGCATGGAAGGCAACGTAGAGCGGGGCGGCGATCAGAACTGCGGCGAAGCCGAGCGTGGAGTGAAATCCTTCCCCATCCGCGACGAGCGCCTCTCGGAGCAGGATCAATGCTCCTGCCACCGCAATCGAATTGATCAGGAGCAAGGGATAGCGGAGTTGGTTGTCGCCGAGAGAAGCCTCTTGCGGGGGTCCCAGCACCGCGAAGACGGTGATCCCGGTCAGGGCCAGGACGAGAAGGAGTCCAGCCGCCGCGAGGCGCCGGCGTTGCGGATCCACTCCGCAGATCTCCCGCGCGCCGAGGAACCACGCCGCAAGCAGCATGGCGACCATGAGGATCCCGGCCAGAGGCCATTGGATCCCGCCGGAGACCCCCAGGGG
This sequence comes from Planctomycetota bacterium, assembly GCA_027623585.1. Classification (GTDB taxonomy): domain Bacteria; phylum Planctomycetota; class UBA1135; order UBA1135; family UBA1135; genus JAQBVK01. The sequence continues at coordinate 1,682 of JAQBVK010000338.1, read as the reverse complement.
TCCGAGTCCCGCGACCAGGGCGATCAGCAGTGGGCTGAGGCAGAGGAAGCCGAAACTCCGGCGAATCGTGGACGGTGTGCTCAAGGACTTCTCCTTCTGGAAGCCTAGCCATGCCCGTCAGCGAACTGTCAGAGGTGACGCCTCGAGAGCAAGACTCATCAAAGGTCTGGGGGAGAAGTCTAGCCCGACGTCTCGCGAAGCAGGCCGACCCTCCCATGTTCCTCGACCCCCATGCCTTCCCCTTCGCCGCCGATCTGGAGGCAAACTGGCGGGCGATCCGCGACGAGATGGCGGCCCTCGAGGAGGACAGTTTCACCGATTGGCAGGGCACCTACGTGAAATTGGATGGCAAGTGGTCGCTCTACGGATTCTTCACTCCGGGGCTGCGCTGGAACGAGAACTGTCGTCGCTGCCCGACGACCGCCGCCGTGTGCGAGCGAATTCCCGGCATCACTACGGCGGGATTCTCGCGGCTGACGGCGGGCTCGCACATTTCTCCTCACCGCGGGGAATGCGGCGCAATCCTGCGCATGCACCTCGGCCTGACGGTTCCGGACGGCTGCCGCTTCCGGGTCGGCGATGCGACCGTCGAGTGGCAGGAAGGCAACACCTTGCTCTTCGACGACACGCTCGAGCATGAAAGCTTCAACGATTCCGACCGTGACCGCACGGTCCTGATCATCGACTTCTACCGGCCGTGGCGTTACCGGCGCTCGGCGTGGAACTTCGTGAAGGATCGGCTCAGGTACCAGCGCACGCAGCGCAACGCCGTGGCGCGCAAAAAGTTGATCGAAAAAACCACCGGACAGCGAGGCTGACCGGGGTCGAGGGGAGAGCCGGGCCGTCAGGGGTTTCCGGTCCGGCTCGTTTCTTCGCGCGGCGCGCTACCCCGCCCCTAACTGCCTTAACCTCCCCACCACCACTCCGCGCACCGAAGGCGCCGGATGCTTGGCGGGCGCCGGGAAGCCGGCCACCGGTTGCAGGGTGAGGTCCTCGCGCACGCGCGCCAGCGACTGGGTGCGTTCGGCGCCGGTCCACCACACCACCAGATCCCCCGGCTCAGCGTCCACGCCTTCGGCGATCGCAAAAACGTCGCCGTCGCTGAACTGTTCGGGGTCCGGGGCGGCCTCGCCGCGCAGGACCAGGAAGAAAGTTTCGCGGCCGCGCGCGAAGGCGCCGGCCTTGCCGCTCATTTCGATGTTCTCCAGGCTGACCAGACTCATTCTTTCCTCATTTCCACCAGCGCAGCACGCCGACCACGCGCCCGGCTAGCGCAAAGCCTTCGGAAGGATCCACCTTGCGCGGGCGCAGGCGGCGGTTGGCGGGCTCCAGCACGATGCCACGGCCGCGCAAGCGCAGCCGCTTGACCGTCGCCTCGGCGGCTTCGCCTTCGCCGAGCAGCGCCACCACGATCTCGCCGGAGGCGGCGCTACGCGCCTGCTGCACCAGCACCAGATCGCCGGGCAGGATGCCGGCGTCCACCATCGAATCCCCCTCCACGCGCAACGCGAAGTCGGCGCGGCAATCGGCAGGCAGCGGCACCTCGCCTTCGACGTTCTCGAGCGCGAGCAGCGGACTGCCGGCGGCGACGCGGCCGAGCAGCGGGATGCTGCGCGCGGGCGCTGCGGTGGCCGCGGCGGCACTGGCGTTCTTGCGGGTAGCGCGGCGTTGCGGAGTGCGCG
>JAQBVK010000337.1 GCA_027623585.1 Planctomycetota bacterium | reverse complement strand
CGCGGTACCCTTGACCTTCCCCCGGGTTGACGGACACCAGAGATACGGTCAATCTGTCCGAAGAGGACTTGACGTGGTCCCCACTTTAGGTCCGGTTCGAATGGTGCATTCTCAGTCTATCGTTCGTTGTTGAGTGGGTGGTTCGGGCAGGCCAAGGCCTGCCCCGTGGAGGAGGAGGGGTACCCCTCCTCCTCCATCGAAGCCGCAAATTCAGACGGCGTCGCGTTGTCCAGCGAGCTGTGCGGGCGGATCTCGTTGTAGTCCACGCGCCAGTCCTCGACGATCGCCTGCGCTGCTGTCAGGTCACGGAAGCAATGCTGGTTCAAGCACTCCTCGCGGACTCGGCCGTTGAAGGACTCGACGTAGGCATTCTCGACCGGCTTGCCCGGGCGGATGAAATGCAATTCGACGCCGCGCCGATACGCCCATGCATCCAGCGCGCGGCTCGTGAATTCGGGACCGTTATCCATCGTCAGTCGGCGCGGTTTGCCGCGCTCCTCGATGGCTCGCTCTAGCGCGCGGATCACGCGCTGCGCCGTCAGCGACACGCCGACATCCATCGCCACTGCTTCCCGGGTTAGATCGTCCACGACGTTGAAGACACGGAAGCTCCGCCCGTCGGTAAATGCGTCCGACATGAAGTCCATCGACCACGACTCGTTGCGCCGGGTAGGCACCGTCTTCGGCCGCCGCGAGGCGCGCGAAACTTGCTTGCGCTTCTTGCGCCGTACTTGCAAACCGAGAGCCTGGTACATCCGCAGGACGCGCTTGCGGTTGATCTGCCAGCCTTCACGGACCAGCATGACGTGAAGACGCCGGTATCCGAATCGCGGACGCTCCACCGCAAGCTCCTGTAGGCGAAGGACGAGCTCCGGCGGATCCTCCCGCCGCTCGTAGCGCGCCACCGATCGCGAAACTCCGACGAGAGCGCAGCTCCGCCGCTCGCTCAAGCCGCAGGCCGCTCGCATTTCTGCGACGACCAGTCTTCGTGACGAGGCGCCTACCACTTTTTTTGAAGCACGTGCTTCACGGCGTCGATCTCGAGAGTGAGGTCGGCGACGATCTGCTTGAGTCGTCGATTCTCTTCCTCGAGCTGTTTCATACGCCGGACGTCGCTCACGGCCAGGCCGCCGTACTTCGATCGCCAGCGATAGATGGTGTTGCGACTGACTCCGTATTTGCGGATCAGTTCCTCAATCTTGATGCCCGACTCGGCCTCGCCGAGGATCCGGACGATCTGCTCTTCTGTGTAGCGCTTCTTCTGCATCTGATTGCCCTCCATTGTGGCTCAGATGCACCATTCCAGGTGGACCGGATAGCGGGGTTCACGTCAACACGTCACCTCGGCCCATCTTTTCCACAATCCTTGCGAGCATCCCCGCGACGAGGCTGTGGAAAACCACACAAGTCGTGCTGGCCACAGGAGATCAGGACCACATCAGCACTCTCCCATCCACCGCCGCGGCGGCTCCCGATCACAAAAGGCCACCAAATCCCGACGGATTTGGAACACAAGTGCTACCGCTCCCCTCCCCCTAGACCTAAGAATGCATCCTCGGCCATGCCCGCCACCCTCACCCCTTTCTTCGCCGCCCGCTGGTCCCCCCGCGCCTTCCGCGAGGACCCGCTGCCCCTGGACCAGATCAACACCCTGTTCGAGGCCGCCCGCCGCGCCCCTTCCTGCTTCAACGACCAGCCCTGGCGCTTCGTCTATGCGACCCGCGGCCCCGCCCGCGCGCGCCTGCTGCAGACCCTCGCCGAGGCCAACCAGATCTGGGCCCAGCGTGCGCCGTTGCTCGGCATCGTCTTCGCGCGCAAGACCTTCGACGCCACCGGCAAACCCAACCGCTGGAGCGAGTTCGATTCCGGCGCCGCCGCGATGGCGATCGCGCTGCAAGCCCACCTGCTCGGGATCGAATCCCACTTCATGGGCGGCTTCGACGAAAGCGCCGCCGCCACCGCCTGCGCGATGGACCCGAAGGCGTGGACCGCAATGGCCGCCTTCGCGATCGGCAAGGTCGGCGACCCGGCAACGCTGCCGGAGAAGTTGCGCGAACGCGAGACCGGCCGCAGTCCGCGCAAGCCGCTGGCCGAAGTCGCGCATGAGCTCACCGACTAGACTGGCGGAACAGCCCTATGCGGGACCCGATGGATGAAGACCGGCGCCGCTGGAGCCGACTGATCATGTTCACGCTCGTGCTGGTGCTCGGCGTGATGCTGGTGATCTGGTGGGCGAGTTGGTTCTCCGCCATCCTGGCGGGACCGACCGGAGCGGGCTCGAACTAAGCCTTCCGCTTCGGAAACGGCAGGATCATCGACGTCCGCTTCTGGTAGGAACGATAGTCGTCGCCCAAGGAGGACGAGAGATCGTGCTCCTCGATGCGAATCGCCACCAGCATGTAGGCCGTGGTCACCGCCGCGAACAGCAGGTGCCCCTGACTCATCACCGGCGCCGACCAGAACGCAATGATGAAACCGAGCATGATCGGGTGACGCACCAACTTGTAGAACAGCGGCTGACGGAATTTCTGCACCGGCATCGGCTTGCTGCTGAAGTGCATGATGCCCTGCTTCAGCCCGAAGAGCTCGAAATGATCGAG